>JBKHAH010000013.1:0-49597 GCA_046542995.1 Bacteroidales bacterium | reverse complement strand
AAACATACTATGGTTCGTTTTGAATAATTATGTATTTGGAGTGCTTTACCTGTTTGGTTCGTTTAATAAAGTAGTTTTCTTTCTTAAAATTTTAATTACAATATATCCTATTCCTGCCAAAGCTGTTCCAAAAATTAAAAAGTAGTTGTACTTGTCTTGGTTATTTATTACTTCTCCCGAAATATCAAAAATGGTAAATATTAAGAACAATGCTAAAAGTCCATTCTTCTCCTTTTTTAGAACTTTTCTCCAGCTAAAAGGAAGGTCAGACTTTTTGAAACCTTTTAGTTTTGGAATAAAAGCAGGTACATTCTCAGCCCATTTCAAATATTCGTCGCCAAACTTCCTCCTCAAGAATTGTTCCTCAGCATACATTATCCTTTCATAGTAAACCCAATAAAAAAGGCAAAAGGCTATAATAAACCATAAATGCCCCGTTAATATTGCAGGTCCGAGCCACATTAAAAGATTACCAACATATAGTGGATGCCTTACAACAGAATATATGCCAGTTGTATTTAAAACGTCGGCAACCTGCCCTTGTTTTGTGTTTCTACCTGACGTGTTTTTGGGGGTATGGCCTACTGTGTAAACCCTAACCACAAGACCTATAAAACTTACTAGAAGAGCAAACATCTCGTAGTAAATCTCGTAGGGTGTTTCTTTCAATATAAATATATCGGGGTAAAATTCTTTTCTTAAATAAAGAACTACTCCAAGTAATAAAACAATTAAAGGTATATAGCTCCTGTATTTAAAAAGCCAATTCCCCTGTTTCTCTAATTCTTCTTGTAACGCCATTTCAATTTTATTTAAATTTACCTGTTTGTATTATGGGAAATAATTACTGAATAAACCTAATAATCATAGGGTACTCAAATCGCTCGCCGCTGTTGGATTTTATTGCAGCAATAATAACTACGACCACATTTAGAATGCCGAGTGCTATTAGTAGGAAAAACCCCACGAGCAGCAGTACCAGTATTCCAGCAATTAATGTGTAAACCAATATTGATATCTGGAAATTCAAGGCATCCTTACCCTGCCTGTCCACCTCAGGGTACTGGTCGCGCTTAAGCAACCAAACAAGCAAAGGTCCAATAATATTCCCAAAGGGAATAATAAACATGGCCAACGCACTCAAATGGCAAAGCATTGACATGGTACGTTCCTCGTTATTGATATAAAGTATCCGGTTCATTTTCACCTAATTATTAACCACTATTCTTTAATAAGCAATATTATCTAATCACTCCATTAGCTTCCTGTACTTAATCCGCTTAGGATCCTCATCACCCAGACGCTTGCGTCGATTCTCCTCGTACTCGGTAAACGACCCCTCAAAGAAGAATACCTGCGAGTCGCCTTCAAAAGCAAGGATATGGGTTGCGATCCTATCGAGGAACCAACGATCGTGACTAATAACTACTGCGCAGCCGGCAAAATTATCCAAGCCTTCTTCCAGAGCGCGCAATGTATTCACATCAATATCGTTGGTTGGCTCATCGAGCAGAATTACGTTGCCCTCCTCCTTTAACGCTAGCGCAAGGTGTAGCCTATTACGCTCTCCACCGGATAGCACACCGCAGAGTTTCTCCTGATCGGCCCCCGTAAAGTTGAAGCGAGCCACATAGGCGCGTGCATTTACCTGATGACCTCCCAGCATGATTAAGTCGGCACCTCCCGATATCACCTCAAAAACAGTTTTATCGGGGTCAATGGCTTTGTGCTGCTGGTCAACATACGCCAGCTTAACGGTTTCACCCACCTCGAAGGTTCCCCTATCGGGCTTCTCAAGCCCCATTATCAAACGAAACAGGGTGGTTTTACCCGCACCATTGGGACCAATAACACCAACAATTCCGTTGGGTGGTAGTTTGAAGTTTAGCTCCTCAAAAAGGAGCTTATTGTCGTAACCCTTTGCCACATCAACTGCCTCAATCACCTTGTCGCCAAGACGTGGCCCATTGGGAATGTATAATTCCAGATTTTCCTCCTTCTGCTTGGCATCCTCGTTTAGGAGCTTATCGTACGCCGATAGGCGCGCTTTGCTCTTTGCCTGCTTCGCCTTAGGTGTCATCCTAACCCACTCCAGCTCGCGTTCAAGGGTTTTCTTGCGTTTGCTCTCCTGCTTCTCCTCCTGCTGAAGCCTTTTTGATTTCTGCTCAAGCCATGAAGTGTAGTTACCTTTCCACGGTATGCCCTCGCCTCTATCAAGCTCAAGTATCCAACCTGCAACATTATCAAGAAAATACCTATCGTGGGTAATGGCAATAACCGTCCCTTTATACTGTTTTAGATGCATTTCTAACCATAGAACGCTCTCCGCATCAAGGTGGTTGGTTGGCTCATCGAGTAGCAGCACATCGGGCTCCTGAAGAAGCAGCCTACATAAAGCCACCCTGCGCCGCTCACCACCTGAAAGCACGCTTACACTTGCGTCTGGCTCAGGGCACCTAAGAGCATCCATGGCACGTTCCAGCTTTGAGTCCAGATTCCACCCATCAACATTGTCAATCTTCTCGGTTAATTCTCCCTGCAGCTCAATAAGCTTGGTCATCTCATCGTCGTTCATGGGCTCGGCAAATTTGGCATTCACCTCATCGTACTTACGCATTAGGTTCACAACATCCTGCACACCCTCCTCAACAATCTCCTTTACGGTTTTGGTGTCATCAAGGTGCGGCTCCTGCTCCAAATGCCCAACGGAATACCCGGGCGAAAAGACCACCTCGCCCTGATACGATTTGTCAATCCCGCCAATAATCTTTAATAGGGTAGATTTACCTGAACCATTTAACCCAATTATACCAATTTTTGCTCCGTAGAAAAATGACAGGTAAATATCGTTAAGTACCTTTTTGTGAGGTGGGAAGGTTTTGCTCACACCCACCATTGAGAAGATAATTTTTTCGTCGGACATATTAAGTAATTAATTTACAGTAATTTCATGCGTAATACTATCGGCGAACTTGTTAAGAAATACGAAGGAGTATGTACCTCTGGATGGTGGCCTAAAAATGTACTCCCTCTCAATGTTGACAAGAGCTTGGGTACAAATGCACCCAACATATTTAACCAGCATCTCAATATAAATAGTATCCCCATCAATGCTCTCTTCAATTTTGTAAAAACTTCCGCATCCATTTATTGCGTATAGGCTAACATCAATAGATACTTCGGAAGGATACTCCAACTCTTGGGGTCCGCTAACTTGCGTCACAACTCCACGCTCAATTGAACTGCAATCGGTCTCGTTCTTTCCACAACCTTTTAACAGGCTAGCAAGAATAAGGAGAACCAGAACGTTTATAGTACGATGCATACAGTTTAATTAAAAAAATCAGCCTTTACAACCAATGGAATGGGTACCATCGTATTTTTCTAAAGTCGCGTTTTAGGAATACTGGTGGTCGCTTCTCATTTATCTTATGCGATTTGTAAAAATATGCCTTGCCGCTTGAAGGCTCAATAATCATCTTAAAGCATTTGCCCGCTTCAGCATCATCGTTTGAGGCAACGGTATGTATTACCACATCATTCTCTTTTGCTTCGGATATTACCTTTACCAACTCATCATCACTAACCATTCTCCAATCATTTTTATAAACTTTATCGAACAACTCCTCGTCTCTAAGAGATGAATCAATCTGACTCTCTGCAAAAACGAAGGTTTTACCTTTAAGCTCTTTAATATTCCTGTTTAGAAACTTCAGCTTTCTGTACTTCTTGTGGCCTTTGCTATTTATAACATCCTCAGCATGTTTTTGCAGAAACTTAATTAGCATCCCCGTTTTATGAAGATGGTTGCTGCTTTCAACTGGTGAGCTTTGGAATGGCACCTGCGCAATAACAGGCATTTCGGTTATATCGCCTGTTGGGTGTGGCAAAAGAATATACATAAACTGGTAGCTGTTGGCATCGGGGTCCCTATCAAACTGAACTGAAGCCGTAGTAAGAAAAGAGAACTCAGGGTTAGTGCTCTCCGCCTCAAATTCTTTTCCTTCAACAAACTTAAACTCCGTTATATTCCAATGCTCCTGCACTGCTTTTCTTAGCCTGGCATTAAATGCCACATCGCTGCTATTGGCAACCACTAATAGTTTAGACTCTGCAAATTGTGCAATTTGTTGGGTTGTAGGGTATGTACCCTGTGCCTTTAATATAAAGGGTACTAGCAACGAAATAATTGATACAACTATTAAAAATCCTCTTCTCATGATCAATTCTCGTTATAATATAACACAATAAAACCATTGCAAGTATCATCTCTATTGAACGACTACTCACAATGGTTTGTAAAAAACGTTCTACCGTATTTTTCTGAAATCTTTCTTCAGGAATCCATCTCCTTTTCTCTTATTAATCATGTGGTAATCGAAATAGTAAAACTGGTCGTCGCCAGCACCTATTAAGATTTTATAGCAGCGAGCTTGAAGTCGCGTTCCTTCTGGCCCCACCTTATGCAGGTAAACAACATCCTTGTTTTTATTGGTTATAGCCTGCTCTATATCTTCTTCAGTTACAATTTTAACCGTATGCGGATAGACTCTGCGGATATCAGCTAAGCTCCTAACATCTTTGTCAACATCACGCTCCAAAAGCCAAAGCTCTTTGTCACGCGTCTCCTTTCTGTTCTTATTGTATTGGTCAAATATATCTGAATGAATTTTATTCGGATTATTGTTCAACATCAGGATATGCTCTTGTGTAAAACGGATAAGGCTCTCCAATTTGTATGCATAGTTCTCCTCTGGCACCTTGTCGTAACTTAAAGGTATTGAGGCGATATCGGGTAGGTCTGTATGCCTGTTAACGGCTGCACCCAGAACTACACAAAGGAAATTGTAGGTTGCATTTAACCTGTCGCGATCAAACTTAACTTTTAGCTGCACTAAAAAGGATTTATCAATATCGCTCCGCATCTCCTCAAACTCCGAAACGCTAATAAATTCGTAAGGAGTAATATCCCAGGATTTCTCTACAGCCTTCTTTATCATGATATTGTATTCGGACATAGGATTATCCTCAAGAACAACATAAGTTGTGGTTTCCAAAAAGGTTTTTATATCCTCGTGCCTGGCTACATATCTGTCGGCAAAAACACTAGCACTAACGCCAAGCAGGCACAGCAAAACGACTAATCTTCTCATAGTTATTCTATTTAATTATCAATTGAGTTATTATTGCAAATTTAATGGTTTGCATTTTAGCTTCAACCATAAAGAGCAATTTTATTTAGCATAAAATTAAAAAGAATAGAATATTAGTTACAAATAATATTCCAAATAACTGAAACACAAATTACAGCCCTAAGACCCTTTAACGAACATTGCTCTCATGAATATTTATACACTTTTTTTAAGTAAATTGCAGGATGTATTAAAGTAGTAGCACCTGAAAACACTAAAACACCCATAGTAATGAAACTTGTTGACAGCAAAGACTTTAAAAAAGCAGCCGGACTTAATACCATTGGAGGCGAAAGTATTGCAAAACTTTTAATGTCACTTTTAAAGATTAACAAGATTAACAGCGAGTATGCTAAAATAAATAACCTTAAGGGGATTGAGTTTTTATCCAAACTATTGGAACGGCTTGATATTAAGTATGAGATTGCTCCCGCAGAGTTAAATCGTATCCCAAAAGAAGGCCCCTTTATTGTAATTGCAAACCACCCATACGGAGGAATTGACGGTATTATTCTTCTAAAAATTATTCAAGAGTTACGCCCTGATTTTAAGGTAATGGCAAACTTTTTACTTAGACGGATAGACCCGCTTAAGGATTCAATTATTCCTGTTGACCCCTTTGAAGGCAAGTCCCAAACATCAGGGAGCATGGCTGGAATTAAAACCGCTCTTTCACATCTAAAGGAAGGCAAGTGCCTTGGTATTTTTCCAGCGGGCGAGGTTTCAACATACTATAATACGGAGGCACCTGGCGTTGCTGACAAACAGTGGAACGACTCTATTATTAAATTTATTAAAAAGATGGAGGTTCCCATAATACCTGTTTACTTTAAAGGTACAAACAGCAGGCTGTTCCATATATTAGGGCTTATTCACCCTATGTTAAGAACCGCAAAGTTGCCATCCGAACTTTTTAACAAAAAGAATAAAGTGGTAAAAATTCGTATAGGGCTACCAGTAATGCCCAAGGAACAGCAAGAATTTAAAGAAACAGCCCGGTTCGGACGCTTCCTTCGTCTTAAAACCTACGCTCTGGGTTCATCAATAGAGGTGAAAAAATTCTTTAACTATCGGCTTAAAGCAAAAGCAAAACCAGAAGATTTAGCAACAGAAGTTAATCAGGAATTAATTGAGAGCGAAATAGAATCAATCAGGAATAACAACCTACTCTTTAGAAGCAAAAATTTCTGCGTATTCTGCGTTCCATCTGTTTGTATCCCTAACATCATGACAGAGATTGGGCGCCTCAGGGAGCTCACCTTCCGTGAGGTTGGCGAGGGAACAAACCGTAGGATTGATGTTGACGAATTTGACCTGTACTACAACCAACTTTTCATCTGGGACGAGGAGATGAGGAAGATTGTTGGTGCCTACAGAGTTGGTAAGGGGCAAGAAATTCTGGAAAGATACGGAAAGAAGGGCTTTTACATTCAAACACTATTTAAGATTGATAATGCATTTTTGCAAATTCTTAGAGAGAGTATTGAACTGGGTAGGTCCTTCATTGTTAAAGATTATCAACGCAAACCACTGCCCCTGTTCCTTCTCTGGAAGGGGATCCTCTATTTCCTTATCAAAAATCCTGAGTACCGCTACCTAATTGGGCCAGTAAGTATATCTAACCGATTCTCAAATTATTCAAAAGGGTTAATTATCAACTTCCTAAAAACAAACTACTACGATCATGAATTTGCAAGGCTAATTACACCCAGGCACAATTTTAAAGTGCCAATTAGTAAAGAGGACATGGAAGTGATATTTGAAAAAAGTAACGATATCAACAAGCTGGACAAGTTTATAAAAGATATTGAAAACAAGGAATTTAGGATGCCCATTCTGCTTAAAAAGTACATTAAACTTAATGGTAAAATAATCGGCTTTAACGTTGACCCCAAATTTAATAATGCTCTTGACGGGCTTCTTATTCTCGACCTCTTTCAAGTACCAATAGAGACCATAGAGTCTCTTTCTAAAGAGATTAACGATAAATCTTTACTTGACCGTTTTAATGTCTCAGACTACAACTTTGAAAATGACTCGCTAACTTAAAAGATTAGTTTAACAAGCTGGCAAACAATTTAAACAAAAAAATGTTTCTATAATATAACGTTTATAATTGTAAACATAAATTAATTTAACATGAGAGTAAAAACCCAACTTATACCATTGCTAGCCCTAACCCTATCCTTAGGAAGCTGCATGCAAAGCCCTGAGGGCGAAAAGGTAACATCTACAGAGGCATCTAGCATAGACATCCCCGAAGGTGCAACAAGGATTAACGTAACCCTGAATGAAAGCAACATTGAGTGGATTGGCACCAAGCCCACAGGAACGCATTTCGGAAGTTTGTCAATAAAAGAAGGTGTTTTGTACCTTAAGGATGGTGATCTTGCAGGTGGCGTGTTTACAATGGACATGAACTCCATTAAAGTTGAAGATATTGAAGACCCAAAAACGAACAAGCAGCTAGTTGATCACCTTAAATCTCCCGATTTTTTCCTCACCGATTCATTCCCAACCTCAAAATTTGAGTTCTCAAAAGTTACCGCATTCAAAAGCGATACTGTTGAATTTGAGAAGGTACAACCAACACACCGAATTGAGGGTAATTTAACCATGCGAGGCATTACACGTAAAGTTAATTTTCCCGCAAGAATTGAAATTAGTAATGGGGATATAATGGCACAAACGCCCCAATTTATTATTAACCGAACCGAATGGGATGTAAACTACGGATCGAAATCGGTTTTTACAAACCTTAAAGATAATTTCATTCACGATGAGATTGCCCTACGTATAAACCTTACTACAGAGTAAAGATTCGCTCATTCAATACAACTAAAAGGGCTGCTTTCTTTTTTCGAAGGCAGCCCTTTAATAATTTAGTAGCGCCGGATGGTTTTTTTAAGGTTATATTTCTCATCCAAAATGAAAATAAGGAGTTCATGGCTGAGTCTTTAAACCCTTTGTAAAAACAACAATCAAAAAAATAGTAAAAAACATAATACTTCAAAAACCATGAGTAAACTATTAGCATTAATTGTTCTTGCTACATTCATAACAGCATGCACAAACACGACAAAGCAAAACGACGAGCAACTATTAAAGCAGGCCAAAGAACTCCACGATAACATTATTACAATTGATTCTCACACAGATACTCCATTACTACTTGTTCGTGAAAGTTTCGATTTTGAAGGAAGCAATACCGAATCCCGCGGAAAAGTAACGCTAAAAAAGATGGAGATGGGGAAACTCGATGCCGCCTTCTTTGCGGTATTTATAGGTCAGGACGATAGAAATCCCGAGAAATATGACGAAGCGCATAGCAGAGCGCTAAACATATTCGAGTCAATTCATGAAACCGTAAAAAAACACCCTAAGAGAGTTGCTGTTGCGCTTGAACCAAATGATGCGGAGAAACTGAAAAGGAAGGGGAAGCGTGCAATATACATTGGTGTTGAAAATGGATACCCCCTAGGAAAAGATCTTTCAAAACTTGAGCAATACTACAACCTAGGAGCCAGATACTTAACCCTGTCGCATACTCGCAATAACGATATATGCGACTCATCAACCGATCCCAACGGTCCTGAGCACAATGGGCTTAGCCCCTTTGGTCGGAAGGTTGTAAAAGAACTCAACCGACTGGGGATGATGATTGACGTTAGCCATATCTCCGATGAAGCATTTTGCCAGGTACTAGAAATAACTCAAGCACCCGTTATCGCATCTCATAGTAATGCCAGGGCAATCTGCAATCATCCGCGCAACCTTGATGATGAGATGCTTAAAAAACTTGCTGATAATAATGGTGTTATTCAAGTTTGTCTGCTTAGCAGCTATGTTAAAGAGTCGGAACCCCAACCCAAACGCGACAGCGCTAGGAGTGCCCTAAGTGCTAAATACAACAATTTTCAAAACCTATCGCCCGAAACCAGAGAGAAAGCAGTAGAGGAATGGTATCAGATTGATGAGAAGTTTCCTCCCGTTTTAGCAACTGTCTCCGATTTAGTTGACCATATTGACCATATTGTGCAAACAATTGGAATTAACCATGTAGGCATAGGTAGCGATTTTGACGGAGGTGGGGCGGTTGAAGACTGCTTTGACGCCAGCGAAATGACTAACATTACAGCTGAACTAATCCGAAGAGGTTATAGCAATAAGGATATTGAGAAGATTTGGGGAGGAAACTTTTTGAGGGTATTCAGGGAAGCTCAACAATTCGCTCAAGATATTAACTAGAACCACACTATTCATTTGAAACGAAAATTTAGGAATAATCTTGGGGTAAACACCCTCACTAATTCTCTTAACACTATCCTAATCTTCTAAAAATAATTCTTTTGAGTATAGTTGAATCTTATCATACATTTGCATTACATTTGGCAACGTTTACATCAACATGAATCTATCCAACTTTTTTAATTTGAGTAAAACCAAAAAAGCATTTTGTCCACAAAAGCAAATAGTGTATGATAATCAAATCAGCAAAGTTTATTAAAAGTAGCCCAAACGTTGATGCTTGCCCTGAGCCCAGACTGCCCGAGTACGCTTTTATCGGTCGTTCAAATGTGGGCAAATCATCATTAATAAATATGATAACCGGTATCAAAACCTTGGCAAAGGTATCGGGCACCCCAGGGAAAACTCAACTTATTAATCACTTCGAAATAAATGAATCTTGGTTTTTAGTTGACCTGCCAGGTTACGGGTATGCAAAAATATCAAAGAGTAAGCGCCAAGTATTCTCCGAAATGAACACCAAGTACATTATGAAGAGGAAGAGCCTCCATTGTCTTTTCGTTCTGATTGACTCCAGATTAAAACCTCAGGGTATAGACTCAACTTTCATCAATTGGCTAGGAAGCAACCATATCCCTTTCGCACTTATTTTCACTAAAGCAGACAAGCTTAACTCGGGTGCACTTAACAGTTCCATTGCCAGTTACAAAAAATTTCTCCTTGAAACGTGGGAAGAGTTGCCTCCAATTTTCACCTGCTCAGCCGTAAAAAGAACAGGAAGAGAAGAAATATTGAATTATATTGAAGAAATTAACAAATCAATCGATTTGTATAATTAACCGCATACTACTTTTTTATAAATCGCAATAAATGCTATTAAACTTAGCTATTAAATTTTATCCATTCGGCAATTTCAACTAAATTTGCGCACAAAACTCCACTTCCCATGCAAAAAAATAATTGCATCAAAATTTTCTCAGGTCGAAACTCAAACTATCTTGCCAAAGAGATTGTTAAGCAGTATGGAACTGAGCTAGGAAAATCAACAGTTACTGAATTTAGCGATGGAGAATTTCAACCATCCTTCGACGAGTCTGTAAGAGGCTCAACGGTGTTTATAATACAGTCAACCTACCCTCCCACTGACAACCTGTTTGAACTTCTGCTAATGATTGATGCAGCACACAGGGCATCGGCATATAAGGTAGTTGCTGTTATTCCATACTTTGGTTGGGCCAGGCAAGACAGGAAAGACAAGCCCAGAGTATCAATTGGAGCAAAAATGGTTGCCAACCTGCTTAGCGCTGCCAAGGTTGACCGGGTAATGACAATGGATCTGCATGCAGATCAAATACAAGGCTTTTTCGACGTGCCTGTTGACCATCTTTACGCATCCTCCATTTTTGTTCCCTACATTAAAAGCCTCAACCTTGATAATATTGCCATTGCTGCACCTGATATGGGTGGAGCCAAAAGGGCCAACGCATACGCTCGCTTTCTGGATGCATCACTGATTATATGCCATAAAACAAGAGAAAAAGCAAATCAGGTTGGCCGCTTAACAGCCATTGGGGATGTTGAAGGTAAGAATGTTGTTATACTAGACGATATGGTGGACACTGCCGGCACCCTGACAGCAGCAGCAGATATGATGATGGACATGGGAGCGAAAAGCGTAAGAGCCTGCACTACGCATCCTGTACTTTCTGGTTCCGCATACGAAAGAATTGCTGAATCCTCAATAACCGAGCTGGTTGTTTCTAATACAATTCCTCTTAGAAAAGATAAAGATACTAGCAAGATACACGTACTATCAGTTGCAGAGCTTTTTGCCGACGTAATTGACAAGGTTTACAACTTCCAGTCAATCAGCGAAAAGTTTATAATATAGCATCAACTTCTGATTTTTTTATTACATCAAGACTTACTATATTTGCACCCCAAATTTCCCCTCAGCAATAATAAGTAATGGCGCGATGGGGGGCTGATAGAACCGAGGGGCAGCCCTGAGTAGCGTCAATTATTCAAACTAACAACTAACAGAAAAATGAAAGAGATTCAAATCAAAGGTTCGCTGAGGACCGAAACAGGCAAAAAGTTTTCAAAGCAACTCCGAAGAGAGGGTGCCTTACCAGCCATAATTTATGGCGGAAAAGAGAACGTTTTGATGTCTTTAAATGAAAGGGATATCAAGGACTTAATTTACACTCCAGACGTGCATATTGTAAATATCGATCTTGGTAAAAAGAAATACAAAGCGATAATTAAGGAGCTTCAGTTTCACCCTGTTACTGACAAAGTTCTTCATATCGATTTCCTTGAAGTATTTGAAGATAAAAAGTTAACCTTAGCTCTGCCTGTTAAGCTGGTAGGTTCGTCTGAAGGCGTTAAGCAAGGTGGTAAACTATCTCTTATTGCACGTAAAATCAGAGTTTGCGGTTATCCAAAGGATCTTCCAGAGGTACTAAGAGTTGATGTTACCGACCTGGGACTAGGAAAGAGCCGACAGGTGCAGGACTTCTCATTCGAGAACTTCGAAATTGTTGAGCCAAAATCAACCGTTGTAGCAAATGTTAAACTGACTAGAGCAGCAAGGGGTGCTCAAGGCGACGAAGAGGAAGGTGCTGAGGAAGCTGCTGCTGCACCAGCTGAAGAGGCTACAGAAGAATAGCATTAAAAGTTTGATATAAATAGCTAAAATTTTGAAGTATCTAATTGCCGGGCTAGGAAATTTTGGAGTTGAATACTCCAACACCCGTCATAACATTGGATTTAAAGTATTGGACGCTCTAGCCAGGGCGTCCAATGCTGTTTTTGAGGCAAAACGTTACGGCGATATTGCTCAGGTAAAGCACAAGGGCAGAACCTTTATTCTGCTTAAGCCATCAACCTACATGAACCTAAGCGGAAGGGCCGTGTCATACTGGTTGAAAGCAGAAAAGATACCAATTGAAAGGCTACTGGTTATTGTTGATGACGTTGCGCTGCCCATAGGAACCCTTCGCCTCCGTAAGCGAGGTGGCGATGGAGGGCACAATGGATTAAGAAACATTATAGATCTGCTTGGAACTGAGGAATACGCTCGCCTTAGATTTGGTATTGGTGGCGACTTTCCTAAGGGTTTACAGGTTCAATACGTACTGGGGCACTGGACACCGGAAGAGGAAGAGATACTTCCTGAGCGATGCGCCAAAGCAAGCGAGATAGTGCTTAGTTTTGGCACCATCGGACTTGAACGTACAATGAATCTTTACAACAACAAATAGCACACACCCAATGAGCAGTAATAGTACCGCCAGAATTGACAAGTGGCTCTGGATGGTGCGTATATTTAAAACACGCAGCCTTGCCACCGAGGAATGCAAAAAGGGAAGGGTAAAGATAAACGACTCCGAAGCTAAACCGTCCAAGGAGATAAAGCCCAACGATACCATTACGGTTCGTAAATCGCCTGTGGTTTACACATACATTGTAAAAGACATACCCAAAAGCAGGGTTGGGGCCAAGTTGGTTCCCGATTTTTTTGAGAACATAACGCCAGATGACGAGCTAGCTAAGCTAGAACCTGGATTCATGGCTTTTCAAGGAACTAGAAAGAGAGGAACAGGGCGCCCCACAAAAAAAGAGCGCAGAACCCTTGACCAAGTTCGCGGATCTGCGCCAGAAGATTTATAGCGATATAAAAAGCTAAAAATTGTAAGAGAATCCTAGCCCAAAGAGCTCCCGAAACTGAACCTCCCTTGCTGCATCCTCATCATAAATTAAATGGGTTTGTAACCTTGCAGTAATATAATCTCCAAACTTCAGATTTATAGACGTTTCCCAATCAATATTCAAATTCTGGGGTTTATCAAGATAGCTTGAGAAAAGTTCCAGCTTTGTACGTAACGATATTTTCTCTTCCCAGAACTTTTTCTCGTATATCGCCTTTACAAATCCACCCATTTCTGCCCTAGAGGTTTCCCCTTGAGGTACACCAAAAGCACCACCCTCCTGGTCGGTTAGCTCCTTCATACTAACAACAGTCATTCTGCCAGTAATTGGCGATAGGAATAGGGTAAAGTTATCGTTGGGTTTGTAGTCCATACCAATGGATGCCAGCAAGTATGCAGGAGCCATAAAGTTAGAGATTACCTCCTCGTCGTCGGGGCTTTTATAGCCTTCATCAAACTGGGTTTTAAAACCAAGTAGTCCGCTATAAAACCATTGCTCTGAGGCTCTCCGTCCGTACTTTGAGCTAAAATCAATCTTGTCCTCATTCTTAATCATCTTGTCCTCACCCTGTCGGGTAAGTCCATAGCCAAGGTCGAGAATATTCTCCCACTTTACCTTCTCCTTATGATAGGCAAAGGTAAATAGTGCGCCTGCATTTCCTGATATGGCATTCTCTCCACCTGCCACCCAGTTGGTTAGTGAAACCTGATTGAAGGTTAAGCTAAAATTACCCCCGTACTTCCAGGGCTTTACATCAGAAGTATCGGCAGGCGCTTCTTCCTCAGACAAAGTTTTATGAATGTCAACAGCCTCATCTAGTCCATCCTGTGCAACTATCTGATAAGATAAACAAAGGAGTGCTGTTAAGATTACAATATCTATTCTCATAAACTATATGTTTTAAGATAAATGAATAAACATCTTAACAAAAAATGTTCTCTTTAAAAGAAGCAATCAAGAAGAGGGCTTGTACAAGGCAAAAAGCAAAAGAATGGATTTTTTAACGCTGATAGCAATCTACAATCTCTGCAATGTAGAACCTATGAAAATCCTTAGTTGGGTAAATCAGGTCTATAAGCTCTTTCTCAATAAAATTATCGGGTTTAATATTATCGACATAAAGCATCTTACAATCAACAACTAACCGCGCCTGCTGGAAGGCAATATTATTAATTGGGGTTATTGCAGGCGTAAGTCCCGTCTCCTGAACTTTATCAAAATCTCTTCCCGACTTCGAGCCACAGAACGATAGGGCCTCCCTGTAATTACCATGTCCAAAAAATGATAGTGAGAAGCTGCTATGCCGCTCAGTAAATTCGAATGTATATCGCTGCGGACGAATATATATTACTGCAATGGGTTTTCGCCATAAAATTCCGAAGCTGCCCCAAGCTGCTGTCATGGTGTTAAACTTCTGCTTTGTACCTGCAGTAATTAGCATCCATTCATCCTGAAGCATATCAAAAACATTCTCATTTAAGCTGAATGGTGATATGGCTTTGAAATCTTTTAGCTTCTCCATTAAATAACTTTAAAAATAATTATTTATAATAATCGTATGTGTACTTATAAAGTACCCTGTACCTGTATGGAGCAAAGTAAGAGTCAGTTTTAACAACGTACCCTTCTCTATCGTAGGTTGACTCACGGCGCGAAAAATCTTCAGATTTATCCTCGCTCCACTGTTCCTCTAGTAAATTGCCCTGCTCGTCATACTTATACTTAGACTGTGTAAATTTGCTTCCGTCTGGGTTATGCTGTATCACCTCCGTAACTAGACCCTGACTATTATGCTTGTACTCTAGTTTGGTTGTTAATTTACCTGAAAAATACTCTGCCTTCTCAATCTCCCATCCTTTGGGGTTATACTTATACGTAATTTTTCGCAGCTCATTCCCTTCAGCATCAAACCTTCTATCCTCTAATAGATTGTCGGATTCATCAAACTTCTTTCTATGAATTTCAGCTAAGTTTCCATCTGGTTTGTATATTTTTATCTCCTGATTATTCCCATCGTAGGAATACTTCCATCGTTCATCCACTTGTTTCCCGCTGCTAGCATGCTTAATTATCTCCTTAAGCCTATCCTTATCATCGTAACTATACATAATCTTATATGCAGCGACTCCATCAAAAACTATCTCGGTAGTTCTTAAGCCCTTATCGTTGTAGTGAAAAGTCTGTTTATAGGCCAATTTTAGCTCGTTCTCATCAAGCTGATAAAGGATGTACTCTGTTCTCAGGTTGTCATTATTATACTTGTACAACATCCTTGATGAAACGCTCCCGCTTGAACGATAGTTAGCTATTTCGGTTGCATTCCCTCTCCTATCGTAATGGGTTTCGGATGTCTTATATCCATCTGGATTTGGTTTTCCCTGCGAGAACCTATGTGTCCACTGAACTATGGTCTTAATATTGCTTTCTGCTATGCGCTGGCTTTCAATAGAGTCAATATTCTTGGGCTGAGCCTGTAATAGTGCTGCTAAAAATAAAAGCGATATTGAAAAAAGAAATGTCCTCATGATATAAAAACTGTTAAATGCAAAATTTTATAAAATCAATATATTTTGACTACTCTTTCTTTGTCTCTTCATCATCATCTGTTGGCAATATAAAAGGGATAGAGACTGCAAGCAGAAAATACTGTCGATTCTTATCGTACGGAACAAAATGATAGAAAAGCTTCTTGCCAGACTTACGTGCAATATCAATTAGCCCCAAACCAGCTCCCCCCTTCTCATTAAGGGTTCCCTCCATCATTTGTTTTAAAAAAATTTCTTTAAGCCTCTTGCTGTCGGCATTGTTAATCTGCATCAATCTATCCTCAAGGGTTTTAATTTTCTCATTTTTAACCAAATTCCCTGTTACAACATAAAATAAATCCTTATTCCTTCCAACAATAAAAAGACCATTACCTATCTGGCGCTCATCCTCATCATAATCATCGGAATGCTTGGTTATGTTCTGTAAGCATTCAATCATTATATGAAAAACCCGCTTGCGAATTGATGTGGGCAAATTTTTCTCCGCAATCTTCCTGTTAGCCATGAAGGCAAACGAGCGCATAATCTGATGATTCATCTCCCCCTTGTAGATAAGAGGAAAACCGCTCGATGCCATCTCGCTTGATAGCGTTGACTTAATGAAGTATATTATATTATCCATTAAGATTTGAAATTATAAAAAATATTTTAATCCCCATCAAATATTATGCAATATTTTTAAAATCTTCAATTTAAACTCATCTCTATGCCCTGAAAAAAAGAGCTAATCTATATAAATCTCAAGAAGTTCCACTGTATTAACTGGAGAGATTTTGGTCCCACTCATCTCTGCTGGTACAAGCACCAATTCTCCCGTTGAAATACCAACCTCTTCGGCCTGATCGCACGTGATTTTTGCAGAACCCTTAGTGCATAAGTATATCCTAAAGGAATCATGAGTATATAAATCGCGCTCAATAACATCGTTCAAAACAAGCCGATTGGTTGTAAAATACCTGCACGACAGGAGTTCCTGAGGCTGATTATTAATTGGGTTAACTTGTTTTGCCTTAAGGGGAGCTGCTTCAAAATTAATTGCATCAACCGCAAGGTTGGTATGTAGTTCCCTGCTGCTTCCATCTACATCCTTTCGATTCCAATCGTAAATTCGATATGTTAAATCTGAGGTTTGCTGTATCTCTACCAAAAAAATATTTTTCCCAAGTGAATGGATGCTACCCGAAGGTATAAAAATGATATCGTTTGGGCTCACTGTTTCGTACTTGAGGTAATCCTCCAACTTTCCCTCCCTCATAATATCAATGTACTCATCCCGGGAAAGAGGCTTGTTAAACCCGGAAACAATTTTTGAATCCTCACTACTATCAAGTACGTACCACATTTCTGTTTTTCCGTATGCATGATGCATTTTTTTTGCCATCTCATCGTCAGGGTGAACCTGAACTGAAAGGTAATCCGCCGTATCAACAAGTTTAATAAGCAAGGGGAACTCTATTCCAAACTTTTTGTAAACCTTATCACCAACCAAGTCGGCCATGTAAACCTCTATTAGCTCCTCAATGGTGTTGCCAGCTAAAAATCCGTTGGTTACTACAGAGAGATTACCCTGAACAGCCGAAAGTTCCCAACTCTCTCCTAATCTGGCTTTTGAGGTAAAATCCATGCCAAGATATTTAGCCAAACGATCTCCCCCCCAAACACGTTCCTTCAGCTGGGAATTGAATTTTAATGGGTAAAGCATACTATTATTAATTTAAATTCATTTTACACAAAACACATTTGATAACCTAACACATTGCAAAATATCTGTATAACAAGAATTAAGAACTAATGTTAATACATAAAATGAATGCTTAACAAAACAAAAACTGTCAATTCTGTAAAAGATTTGTAATTTAGCACCAACTATGCTTTACAAAGTTAACTAATTTAATTTACAATAATGCTAATAATAGGTATTGCAGGAGGTACAGGTTCAGGAAAAACTACCGTTGTAAAAAAAATAATTGAATGCTTCCCCCCTGGGGAGGTGGTTGTTATTCCCCAGGACTCATACTATAAAGATAGCTCCCATCTTCCTTTAGAGAAAAGGCAAGAGATTAACTTTGACCACCCCTCCTCCATTGAGTTTGAACTCTTAGGTAATCATATTAGTAAATTAAAGAAAGGTGAGAAGATTGAACAGCCGATCTACTCATATCTAACTTGTACTAGAGCCAAGGAAACCATAACCATCCTACCAAAAGATATCATAATAATTGAAGGCATACTGATATTTACTAACGCCAGACTCAGGGAGCTAATGGACATAAAGGTTTTTGTTGATGCTGATGCTGATGATAGGCTCTCAAGGGTAATCTCCAGAGATATTGTGGAAAGAGGGCGCTCCGTTGATAAGGTGCTTGATCGGTACGAAAAAACAGTGAAGCCCATGCACCTGCAGTTTATTGAGCCCACAAAACGCTATGCAGATATAATTGTTCCTCAGGGGGGTAACAATTCTGTTGCCATTAATATATTAACCTCAATTGTTGAGAAGAACATGACCTGCAAACAGATTGCTGCTAAGAACAAGACGAACTAACAATTACAAAACATCCGTAT
This sequence comes from Bacteroidales bacterium, assembly GCA_046542995.1. Classification (GTDB taxonomy): domain Bacteria; phylum Bacteroidota; class Bacteroidia; order Bacteroidales; family Tenuifilaceae; genus Perlabentimonas. The sequence goes on along the minus strand of JBKHAH010000013.1, from coordinate 31,332 downwards.
GTTATGATAAATGACATTAATGTTGAGGATCTACTCTTTCTGGATATTGAAACAGTTCCTCAGTTCCCAGCTTATACCGATATGCCTGAACCCTACCAAAAACTATGGGACAAGAAGGCGAAAAGAATAGCTGGTGAAAACGAATCTCCTCAGGAAGTGTTTGAAAGAGCAGGAATTTATGCTGAATTTGGAAAGATTGTTTGCATATCGGCAGGATTTATTGTTCTAAAAGATGCAGTGCGATGCTTCCGTATAAAATCATTTGCCGGGGAAGATGAGAAGGAACTACTAAGCAGCTTTGCTGAGATGCTGGACAAATTTTCTCTGAAGCAAAACGCAAACCTATGCGCTCATAATGGGAAAGAGTTTGACTTTCCATATATCGCAAGAAGAATGCTGATAAATGCCGTGAAGCTTCCCGCCATCCTTGACGTTGCAGGCAAGAAACCCTGGGATGTGAAATTTCTGGACACAATGGAACTGTGGAAGTTTGGAGACTACAAACACTACACGTCCCTAAATCTCCTAACCCATATCTTTAATATCCCCACTCCCAAGGATGACATTGATGGAAGTCAGGTTGCCGAGGTTTTTTATAAAGAGAAAAATTTGGAAAGGATAGTTAAGTACTGCGAAAAGGACGTTCTGGCTGTTGCGCAGCTAATACTACGATATAAAAACATGCCCCTGATTGATGAGTATAGAATTGAAGTTGCAGGTTAACAACACGATCACGTAGTTTGCAAAAAATCTTCAATCAAGTTGAGAAAAAACTTAGGGTTTTCAGCATGAAGCCAGTGCCCTGCATTAGGTACTATTGAGATTTTGTAATTATTAAACATACCATCAAGCAACTTAGGGCTATCGTTGGGGATGTAATCGGACATTTCGCCCTTAATAAAAAGGGTTGGCACATCTATAGCAGCTTCACTTTCAGTATTAAAAACCGACCCCATTAGGTGAGAAAGATTATAACTAATCGCTTCAACGTTAAGCGTCCACTGAAAAGCACCATCCTTGTCACGTTTAATATTCTTTAAAAGGAACTGCCTTACCGATTTAGATTTCACATGCTTAGCTAGCGTAGCATCCAGCTCGCTTCTTGTGCTTGCCAATTCTGGCCTTAGCATTAATAACGCAGAAAGAATTTTACCATGTTCCTGCTCAAGCCTATTCACATCCATTGCAATGGGCAGTATATCTACTACAATAAGTTTATTTACCCTCTCTGGATATTGTGCTGTTAAAAGTGTAGCAGTTTTGCCTCCCATGGAATGCCCCATGAGACTTACCTTCTGTAGTTCCAACTTCTCAAGCAGCTCTTTTAAATCGTCAACCATATCTTTATAAGAATGGCTCATGCTGTGAGGGCTTCTACCATGATTCCTTTGGTCTACAAGTATCACCTTGTAATTACTTGAGAGTACTCTTGCAATGCTCATCCAATTATCAGAGGAACCGTATAGCCCATGCAGAATAACAACTGGTTCACCTTCGCCAATCTCCCTATAAAAGAGTTCCATGCTTAAGTCAACTTTACCCTTTTAATATACATTTGAATAGTATTCTCTAAACCAAAATATATTGAATCGGATATTAAGGCATGACCTATGGAAACCTCCTTTATCCAAGGTATGGTTTTGATAAAAAATTCAAGGTTGTGGAGATTTAAGTCGTGCCCTGCGTTTAATCCAAGTCCAAGCTCCTTTGCAACTTGCGCAGCCTTCAGGAAAGGCTCTATGGCCTGCTGCCTGTTTTTAAAATAGTTTGTAGCATAAGGCTCCGTATAAAGTTCCAGCCTATCAACCCCTGTGTCAAGAGCATGCTTAACCATCTCCTCATCGGGATCAACAAATATTGAGGTTCTTATCCCGTTATTCTTAAACTTTGCTACCACATTCTTAAGCAGCTGCTTATTGGTTTTTGTATCCCATCCTGCATTTGAGGTAATTGCATCGGGTGGGTCGGGCACCAATGTTACCTGATGAGGTTTTACATCGAGCACCAGATTTGTAAATGCTTCAGACGGATATCCTTCAATATTAAATTCTGTAGAGATAATTGGGCGGATATCCCTGACATCCTGATAACGAATATGCCTTTCATCGGGCCTAGGATGAACGGTTACTCCCTCGGCTCCAAACCTCTGGCAATCGACGGCTATCTGTAATACATTGGGAATATCTCCGCCTCTGGCATTGCGAAGTGTTGCAATTTTATTTATATTTACGCTCAAGCGTGTCATTAGAATGTATTTTGGAGTTAACTTTGCAAAGGTAACTTAAATTTTAAACGCCAACTTAATTATGTTAGCAAAAGAAATGGTTTCAGATATTGTACCATCGCTGAAAACCTCTGACACGGGAATTTCCGCATTGAACTGGATGGATATTTTCAAGGTTTCACACCTGCCCATTGTCAATAATAAGGAGTTTTTGGGGCTGGTTTCCGAAAACGATATTTACGATCTGAATATGCCCGAGGAGCCTCTTGGTAATCATCAATTATCACTCGTAAGACCTTACGTACTTGAGAATCATCATGTGTTTGAGATTATGTCGCTGGCATCTCGTTTAAAACTTAGCCTAATTCCCGTGCTATCAAATAAAAAAGCATATATGGGTGTAATTACCATTACTGAGTTGCTCCATTTCTTCACGAACCTTTCCGCGTTAAATAATCCTGGGGGAATAGTAATACTCGAATTAAATCACAATGACTACTCCCTAGCTGAAATTGCACAAATTATTGAAGGGAACGATGCCAAAATACTTGGCACTTACATTACATCCAATCCAAATTCTACAAAAATTGAGCTAACGCTAAAACTCAATGTAACCAATGTGACATCTATAGTTCAAACATTCAACAGGTACGACTATACCATAAAGAATTCTTTTATGAGGCACGATGAAGAGGAAGATCTGCTTGAAGATAGATACAACCTGCTCATGAAGTTTTTAGACACCTAGCACCATCTAATAATTATTTTAACATATGGTTATTGCTCTTTACGGAAATACAATTGATGGTGAGCACTTAACAAGCATAGAGCTACTACTTGCTGAGTTGGCCAAACACCATGCTGAGGTTATTGTTTATGCACCATTTTATAGTTTTATTGAAAAAGAACTTGGATACAAACCTCCAATAAAGGCAATATTTAGAACTTCTGGCGAAGTAAAACATTTTGCAAACTTTATGATAAGCATTGGCGGCGATGGTACTTTTCTGGAATCAGTATCATACATAGAAGACTCATGCATACCGGTGGTGGGGATTAATTTTGGACGTCTGGGGTTTCTTGCTCACATCTCATCTAAAGACATTGCCTTTGCTGTTGACCAAATATTTAAAGGAGAGTACACCGTTGAAAACCATACGGCTCTTAGGCTGAGCCTGAATAACAACCCATTCAAGCAGTACCCCTTTGCACTCAATGACATTACAATCCAAAAGAAGGGAACTACAATGATTACAATTAATACCCATATTAATGATGAGTTCCTTTGCACCTACTGGGCCGATGGTATAATAGTGTCAACCCCTACTGGTTCAACAGCCTATTCACTAAGCGTAGGGGGCCCTGTAGTTAGCCCCTTATCACAAACTTTTGTAATTTCTCCAATTGCACCACACAATCTAACTGTAAGACCACTTGTAATTCCTGATGACTCTGTTTTATCTCTTGAAATGGAAACCCGGGACGGAGAAATACTTTTATCGCTCGATTCTCGTTCAATCGTTATAAACAATAGTACAACAATTAAAATTTCAAAAGCTCCATTCTGTGTTGGGCTGGTAAGGTTAAAGGGATCCAGCTACTATAAAACACTTAGAAATAAGTTAATGTGGGGTGCTGATAGCAGAAATAAGCCATAAATGGAAACCTTTTTTTTAAAAATTTGTTTAACTTTAGTGTAACGTTTTCTGGTATTCAGTTTATACCGTTTATTATAGTGGTATAAATTTTGATAAATCATCTTTAAAACAGCTTTCATTTATCCACCGATTTACTGATTTACTGAAAAAGAGCTTAATTACAAAATCGGTTAAATAAAAAATGTTTTACGTTATAGTTTTTTATGTTTACATTTGTGTATGCAAATATAATTTAGGATGAGAAGACTACTGGTTATTATAGCCATAATAGTACTTAATACTACGCTTACAAATGCTCAGGCATGGAAACGAGCCCCTCTTGAGGTTTTTGGGGGTATCTCTAACTTTCATTATTTTGGAGATATTGGGGGGGCACCCACCGAAGCAAACTGGCTAGGATTAAGAGATATTAGTTTTAAAGCAATAAGGCCTGGGTTGCATCTTGGAGCAAGATATCAGGTTTCAAAAGAAACACAAATTAAAGGTTCCTACTCATTAGGAATTATAACCCAAACAGATGCAAATTCATTAAACGAAGATAGAAATTTTGCTTTTAAAACTACCCTGCATGAATTCTCCGTTTCAGGAGAATACTACTTAATTCCCGAAAGTGATGAGAACTACTACTACTCTATTATGCAGGTAAGGGGTGGTTTGCGTCACTTCAGGCAGCCATTCAGCCTGTATTTAACTGGTGGGCTTGGGGGAATCTACTACTCAGTTACTCCTTTAGAAGCGTTGGTAAACTCGCCAAGGTTTTCAGGAGATCAAACATTAGCAATGGTTATACCTGTGGGGATAGGAGCAAAATATGTATTTATGCCCAAAATTTCTTTAGGGGCAGAGTTGGTTGGAAAATACACAACATCAAACAACATCGATGGTTTTGCATCAGAATATGGCCAACACAACGATATTTACTACTCCCTTATAATTAAGGTTAATTACAAAATACAAAGAGCCAGAAAGCCTAGCAGCTATAGACGAAAACGCTTCTTGTTTTTCTAAAATCTCTATTTACTCAAATGAAACTCAGCCTTTCAATAATTTTACTCCTCTTGTCCTCCATGCTTATTGCTCAAGAGAAAAATGACATCGGAGCATTTGGAGGCACATCATACTATTTTGGCGATTTTAATCCTCGCACACAATACTATCAACCTTCTTTTGCTGGCGGAGTGCATTTCAGGCATAATCTTTCTGAACTCTACTCCCTAAGGCTGTCAGCAACAATGGGAGATGTTAGGGGCGAGCACAATCCCGACAGTCACTTTTTACCTGGCTATACACCCTCCTTCAGCAAGCGGATGACTCAACTTGAAGGCAATATTGAAATTGGCTTTCTTCCCTTTGATACGAAACACCAGCGACGCAACAAGTTCTCTCCCTACGTTATACTTGGTGTTGGTGGTACGTATCTTCAAGGAGACCTGCTCCTTCAAATACCTATGGGAATTGGCATTAAATATTCACCCATGAACCGCTGGACCCTAGGAATGGAGTGGAAAGTGAATAAAACATTTAATGACAATATTGATGGGTATGTTAACATATCCGACTCTCCCAGATCAATAATTCATAATAATGACTGGTTTGGAATTGCAGGATTATTCGTATCTTACCGCCTTGTTAACCAAGGGGCAATTTGTCCAGCATACGAATAACGAAACGCTTATATGTCACTAGAGTACAGAATAAACAAGGATAAACTTCCCTGCCATGTGGCCATTATTATGGATGGTAATGGGCGGTGGGCAAAGCAAAAGGGAAGGCCAAGAATTTATGGACACCAGAATGGCGCAAAATCAGTACGCTCAACCATTGAAGCATCAGCTAAACTTGGTATAAAATATCTTACGCTTTATGCTTTTAGCGCAGAGAACTGGAAGCGCCCAAAAATTGAGATAGAAGCACTGATGGCGCTCCTAATGTCAACCATTGACAATGAGTTGGATAATCTAATAAAAAATGATATTAAACTCCAAGTTATTGGGAATATCTCCAAACTGCCAGATAGCGTTCAGAAAAAACTAAACATCGCACTGGAAAAAACCAAGAGCTGCAGTAAAATGACCCTAGTACTTGCGCTTAGTTACGGAAGTAGATGGGAAATACTTGAAGCAGCCAAAAGCTTAGCCAAAGAAGTAAATGATGGACAGTTAGATTTGAACAAAATCTCAGATAGTGATTTCACCAAACATCTCAATACCCAAAACTTTCCCGACCCTGAACTCCTCATTAGAACCAGCGGTGAGTTCAGGTTAAGTAACTTTCTGCTTTGGCAAATTGCCTACACTGAACTCTTTTTTACTGATGTGCTATGGCCCGATTTTAGCACAGAAGAGTTTTACAAAGCAATAATTAGCTTTCAAAACAGAGAAAGACGATTTGGCAAAACAAGCGAACAGCTTCAATAGCTTTTAATAATCTGCATACTACCAATAATTAAAAGATTAATGCACTTTTCAATAAAAAAGAATTTTTATCATATTTTAGCTTGTTTCCAACAATGCACTTAGTTAAATTTGCCAATAATTTTGCAAGTCAAGCTTTTAATTTATTTATCAATAATTAAGCCCCATTTATTCCGTTATAGTTTATGATTAGAAATCCTAGGAACACAGCAATGATTTACCGAGCAGCACTTTTTATAGTAATTGTCTTATCAACGTCACACATAAGCTTATCACAACCAAGCTCTTTCAGTTACAGCAACCCCAATGATTATCAACTTAAAGGCATAACTGTATCAGGCGTGCAATTTCTTGACCCCAATGTTATAATTAATGTAAGTGGACTATACATGGGCGACACCATAAGTGTTCCAGGGGACGATATTAGCAGCGCAATTAATAAACTTTGGGATCAAGGCCTTTTTTCAGATGTGAAGATTACAGCCTCAAATATTGATGGTGATGATATTTACCTTGATATTTATTTACAAGAACTTCCCAGAATAAGTGGCATTGAAATTACTGGGGTGAAGAGTAGTGAAGAAAAAGACATTAAAGAACTTATAAATTTGCGAGTTGGTGGACAAGCAACCGAGAACGTTCTTGATAATGCGAAGCGCCTAATAAGAAATCATTTTAAGGATAAAGCATTCCTTAACTCCTCTATTGACATCCATCAGGAGAACGATACCGCAATGGCCAATGGGGTAAGGCTTAACTTTATTATTGATAAGGGACCCAAAGTCCGCATTAGCGACATAGAATTTGAGGGTAACGAGAACATTAAGGACAGGAAACTAAGACGAGCAATGGATAATACCAATCGCCGCGATTGGAACATATTCAAAACCTCAAAATTTATTAAAGAAGATTTTGAGGAGGACAAAGTAATGCTTATTGACTACTACAATGAGAACGGATATAGAGATGCTAAGGTTGTTAAAGATTCGGTGTATGTAGTTAACGAAAAAAGAATAGGTATAAAAATATGGGTGGATGAGGGCCCAAAGTACTACTATAGAAATATTAACTGGATTGGGAACTCAAAACTACCTGATGAGGTGCTCGGAAACATCCTTGGAATTAACAAAGGTGATGTTTATGACAAAACACTACTTGAAGAGAGGTTGTTTATTGATGACAACTCAATATCTACCACCTATATGGACGATGGTTACCTCTTCTTTAACATTGAGCCGGTTGAAGTGAGGGTAAAGAATGATTCCATTGACCTTGAAATGCGAATTTTTGAAGGAGATCAGGCTACAGTCAACAGGATTCTTATACAGGGTAACACCAAAACTCACGAGAACGTAATAAGAAGGGAGCTAAAATCCAAACCTGGCGATCTTTTCAGTAAAACAAACATCACACGCTCAATAAGGGAGCTAGCCAATCTAGGTCATTTTGATCCGGAAAAACTTGATGTTAGACCAATCCCAAATCCAGCAGATGGAACCGTTGACTTAACTTACGTTGTTGAGGAGAAGGCCAACGACCAGCTGGAAATTTCCGGCGGATGGGGAGCCAATATGTTTGTCGGAACCATCGGCATTAGGTTTTCGAACTTCTCTATTGGCCGATTATTTGAGAAGAAGGCATGGCGTCCGGTTCCTTCTGGCGATAGTCAAACCCTTAGCCTAAGAGCCCAAACAAACGGTAAGTATTATAAAGCATTTAGCCTAACCTTTACTGAGCCATGGCTTGGGGGTAAAAAGCCAACTAACTTTACCTTCTCATTATACCATACCATTCAAAATACTGCCAACTGGGCTTATCAAACGAGTGATCAGTCGATGAAAGTTACGGGTGGTGCCATTGGTATTGGCACAAGGTTAAAATGGCCCGATGACTGGTTCACCTTCAACAATGAGATTAGTTTTCAGAACTATAACCTAACTGATTGGGAAGGGTACTTCATCTTCTCCAACGGCCAGTCAAACAACTTAAGTTATAAAGTCACTTTATCACGAAACTCAATTGACCAGCTTATCTACCCAAGGAGAGGGTCAAACTTTAGCGCTTCTCTACAGTTAACACCCCCTTACTCGTTAATTAACGGAAAGGACTATTCAGATATAACTATCCCAAACGATAAGTATAAATGGATTGAATACCATAAATGGAAAGGCGAAGCCAAGTGGTTTCATAACCTTGTTGACGACCTTGTTCTTTACACAGGTGCAGAGTTCGGTTATCTTGGTTACTACAATTCGGACATTGGCTACTCTCCATTTGAAGGTTTTGACCTTGGTGGTGATGGTATGTCAGGTTATAACCTATACGGACGAGAAACCATTGGATTAAGGGGCTACAGCAATGGCTCACTAACTCCACCAGTTGGGAATGTTAGGGCAGCTAATGTTTACAATAAATTTACAACAGAAATTCGTTACCCCATCACCCTTCAAGCGCAAGCTGCAGTTTACCTGCTGGGCTTTTTAGAGGCTGGTAACGCTTGGTACGAATTTAAGGATGTAAACCCTTTTAACATCCACCGTTCTGCAGGCGTTGGTGCAAGACTGTTCCTGCCAATGATTGGAATGCTTGGTATTGACTGGGGATACGGATTTGACCAAATACCACATAACTCCGACGCACACAAAGGGCAGTTCCACTTTAAAATAGGTATGGACTTTTAACGTTATTTAATTATCTTGTAAGATTATTGGCAAGATTGTTGGTAAATTTGAATCAGAAAACAAAAGCAACCATGAAAAAAACTGTGACACTCACCTTGCTTCTAATGGTAATATCCTTGGCCTCTATGGCTCAAAGATTTGCCTACGTAGATACCGAGTACATTCTTAGTAGAATACCAACATTCAAAGCGGCCCAAGAGAAACTAGACGAAATTGCCAAAGAATATCAAACGGAAATTGAAGAGGAGTATAAGAAATTAGATAAAATGTTTCAGGAATTTGAGAATGAAAAAATTCTTCTAACCGAAGAAATGAAGAAAAAGAAGGAGGATGAAATTATTGAGAGAGAGCGAGAAGTTAAGGAATTACAGAGGAGGTATTTCGGAAGAGAGGGTATGCTATTTAAAAAGAGGGAAGAGCTAATAAAACCAATTCAGGATCAAGTGGCAAATGCTGTTGACGAAGTTGCAAATGAAGGCGGATTCGCAATAATTTTTGATACAGCTGGTTCTGCCAACATTCTATTTACAAACCCACGATACGACAAAAGCGATGACGTTCTACAGAAGTTAGGGTATAACTAACTACTAAATATTTGAATAATAATTAAATTAAAAAAAAATGAAAAGGATACTTACAATTGTTTTAGGTGTTTCGTTACTAGCATTTACTGGCAGTACGTTTGCCCAATCAAAGTTCGCACACATTAACGGGCAGGAACTTCTTGAAGTTATGCCTGAAAGGGATAGCGCAGAAGAAAAGTTAAATGCTTATGGGCAAGACCTCTCTGAGCAAATTGAGGAGTTACATGTTGAGTACAACAACAAGGTAAATAACTTTATGCAACGTAGAGAGTCGCTATCTGAAGCCATACGTGAATCCCGCGAAAAGGAACTAACTCAGCTTCAACAGCGAATTCAGGAGTTTGAGGCAACTGCACAGCAAGATTATCAGCGTATGCAGGGCGAAATAATGCGACCACTTATGGAGAAAGCAGACAAGGCTATACAAGCGGTTGCAAAACGCGAAGGATACATATATGTATTTGACCTAAGCGCAGGAAGCGTAGTTTACTTCTCCGACGAAAGTATTGACATTATGCCTCTTGTTAAAAAAGAGCTTGGCATAGAATAATTTACTCCTTGAGTGATACGAAAAACAGCTCAATCACCGGAAGGAGATTGGGCTGTTTCTGCAATTTCTTAAACCATTTTAAACGATGAAGATTGGTGTTTTTGACTCGGGACTAGGAGGTCTTACTGTTCTTAAGGAACTGGTAAAACTGCTTCCCCACCACTCATTCATCTACTTTGCCGATACCGCAAACTGCCCATATGGCCATAAATCCAAGGATGAAATTATAACGCTTTCGAAAAGAATAACAGAGTTTTTAATTTCAAAAAACTGCCAAGCTATCGTAGTTGCTTGCAATACTGCCACTGCTTCAGCAATTGATTTCCTGAGGGAAAACTATGATATTCCATTTATTGGAATGGAGCCTGCTGTGAAGCCTGCCGCACTTTCCACCAAAACAAAATCCATTGGCGTGCTGGCGACTGAGGGTACCTTTAATGGCAGATTGTACAGAGAGACAACATCAAAGTATGCGGCTAATGTTAATGTGACCTACCAAATTGGGGAGGGGCTTGTAGAGCTGGTTGAGCGCGGAGAGTCAACATCAACCCAAGCACTTGAACTACTCACTAAATATGTAAAACCTATGGTTGATAATAATATTGACCACCTTGTTCTTGGTTGTACGCACTATCCCTTTTTCACCCCATTACTAAATAAAATTCTTCCCAATAACATTCGTATAATAAACCCAGCACCAGCGGTAGCCAAACAAACCAAAAGGGTTTTACAACAAAGAAATAATGAAGGCTCAAACGACAAGGGTACTTTGCCCAGTGTTCATTTTTACTCCAGCGCCATAATATCTACCCTAAGAATGCTGGTTAAGGAGATAGAGAGTAATAATGGTAACTTTCAAAACAAGGAGTTCTTCGAAAAGATATCACTTCCTTAAAAACTTCCATCCAAAAGCATTGTAAAGGATTGAGCGTTTGCAAAGTATTTACAATAAAAATCTAAAAGAAAAAAGGCATACCCCAAAAAGAGCTATGCCTTGTATTGTAAATAGTTGCTGCTATGAATTTAGCAAATCCACAATTTTTTGAATAGGGATTTTGTTCCCCAGCCCCATCTCATTAAGAGCATCAATAATTGCATCTTGCTTTATAATTCCGGTTATGCTAATAAACTTCAAAACAGAATACAGTGATGCATTCTTAGCGCCCGCTACTCTATAATCGTGCTGAATAACCTCTGCCCCAGTATTTGGTACATCAAGGCTTGAGTCAATAAGCAATAAGCCGCTCTTCATGCCTTGAATTTTTTTCAAGTTATGATTTAGCCCGTCCTGCGATGTGATAAGAACTGCATCGGGAATAGCCATGCCATGATAATTTATTGGCTCTGGTGAGATGTTAACCTCAGATGTTGAAAAGCCAACACCAACGGTAACCGGATAGCTTCCCTTTTGGGTTACATGGAAACCCGAACTTAACGATGCGCGAGCAAGAATAGCTGAAGCAACCTGAACGCCTTCGCCGGCAGATCCTGACATCACCAATGCGTAGGGTTTATCAAGGTTCCCACCTTGCTTCTTCTCAACCACGGGTAGCTTATCAAGCAAGCTATCTATTTTAGATGTCTGAGGGTTTCCATAGGCTGGTCTTTCGTTTTTCCAAACTCCCTCTTCGTGCCCCATGGTCTTCATAATCTCGCTAAGCTTCCGCTTTGGATTGAGCTTAACACCATAGCTAGGACAAATTTCAACCACCTCAACTACGGAGCATCCCTCAACGCTGTAGGCTTCCTGTAATTTTTCCGTAATATTACCAACTCCCAAAATACGTGAAACGTATGCAGCACCGGCGGTATGAGTGAGTTTACAAATATCATGAGCGCTAAACGGATTACCATCGGCAGCAGTTGTGGTTCTAAATCCACTGGGGGTTAAACCACTGGTCTGTCCACCTGTCATCCCGTAAAGCATGTTATTATGGATAACGATGGTCATGTTAAGATTCATCCTTGCCGCCTCAACAATATGCTGGAGCCCGATGGTTGCGCCTCCATCGCCAAGGAAAACGATAACCTTCTTATTGGTATTCTCCATGGCAAACGATACGCCTGCTCCAAGAGCAGCAGAACGACCATGGAGCCCATGAACCGTGTGAGTATTAAGCGTTTTATCAATAATACCGTGGCAGCCAATATCGGTTACCATAACAACATCCAATGGCGATAGTCCAAGGTTGTCGAGCGCCTGAGCGGTATTCTTGGCAATAAGGTCGTGACCACAACCCTTGCAAAAGGGTAGGTTGGGTGTATTTAGTATGGGTGTACTCATGGTTACTCTCCTCCGTTTATAATTTCCTGTGGTGTAATCATCTTTCCAATTGAACCTACTGTAGCAATTTTATCGGGTAAGCGATGGCCAAACAGAATTCGTGCATACTGCGCATTAAGATTCTCCTCTACCATTACCACCTTATCGTACTTATCCATAATTGTGTAGTAAACGTCAGGAATAGGGAATAGGGTTTTTGGTATAAGTAACGATACCTTTTCGCCATTAGCACGCATCTTGGTAACTGCATCAGTAGCTGCAGAAGCAGATATATCAAATGCTACAATAAGTTTCTTTGCATCAGGCTGCTCATCTAAATGATAATTTGTATATGAATCGAGATGATGATACGCCTTCTTTTCAAGCCGTTTGGTATTCTCAAGCGCTTCTGGAGTTGAATGCTGAAGCAATCCTTTGGTATCATGCGTTGAAGCAGTAATTCTCACCTGATGATTCGGGTTACCTACTTCCAGAAACTCGGGAACTAACGACGAGTCAGTTTTGTAAGGGAAATAGGGTTCATCATTACTGTAACGCTTCTTAATTGCTGGTTCAATATCACCAAGCACCGATAAGTCGAAACTACGCTGAGTCATCACACCCTCTTTTGATGTTAGAAGCACAACGGGCGTACGTAATTTTACAGCCAGACGAACAGCCTCACCAGAAAGATTCCAGCAATCTTTATAATCCGATGCGCAAAGAACAGGAAGTTGGTGACCTCCGGAAATTTGACCTCTTAGCAAAGCTAAATCGCCCTGAGCACCGCATGTTGCAGTTCCGGTTGCAGGTCCCAAACGCTGCACCAGAATAATTACCATGGGTAATTCCATCATAAAAGCCATGTTGATGGATTCAAGCATAAGGGCATATCCGGGAAATGATGTTGCTGTTACAGGAACCTTTCCGCCAGTTGCTAAACCACTCATCCACTGCAGGGTGGTAATCTCATCGGGGGCAGGTAACATCATAGGCATGCGCTGTGCCGAGTATGAGTAGAGGTGATTTGCAGGGGTAATTGGGTAGCCAATAAATGCATCGGCACCAGCCCTGACCATGGCCTCAATCATAAGACGGGACCCATCGGTTATCACCATCTTGCTTTTGCTACTTGTTTGCTGCATATATTACATTTTGATCGATTAAACTTTCAATTTGGTCGTTGGAAATACCCAGCATGTCAATTAGTATCTGGCGGGTATGCTCACCATAATGTGGCGGGCGGCTAATTTTTCCGTTTGTTTTTTGCCCGTTTACATTAAATGCTACGGAGCTTACACCCTGAATTGTTCCATCATCAACAGGAGCCTCAAGTACCATGTCTTTGGATTCGGGAGTGTCGAACACCTCCTGCATATTGAAAACCCCACCAGCGGGAACACTCCGCTCAGCCAGCATGCCAAGAATTGTTTCACGGTCGTATTTTTCAATTAGCACCTGCAGGATTGATTTTATCTCCTCCTTATTCTGCACCCTATTAAAATTTGTGCTGAATTTTGGATCCTTGGTCAACTCCGGCCTACCAAGCAAATCACACAGAGCCTGAAACTGCTTTTCAGTTCCAGCCGCAACCACTATCCCTTTACCATCGGAAGTGTTAAATATGGTTCCGTAGGGTACAATGTTTGGGTGATCGGACCCCATGCGCTGAGGAATTTTCTTACCTACCAGCCAGTTTGTTGCCTGATTGGCTAAGGATGAAAGCCCTGCCTTAAACAGCGAAGCATCAATATAACATCCTTTGCCCTGCCTTTCAAGCTGAAACAAGGCTAGCAAGATTGCCTCCTTCAGATGATGCGCTGCCAGCACATCCATAAGAGCTACCGGCATTTTAGTGGGCGGACCATCGGGCTCGCCGTTCATGTATGTAAACCCGCTCTCTGCCTGAATTATTGCATCAAACCCAGCGCGCTGATTTTCTAAACCATAGCCCGTTATGTGTGCATAAATAATTGCAGAATTCAACTTACTAAACGTTTCGTAATCTACCTTTAGCTTCTGTGCATCGCCGGGTTTATAACTTGCTAATATAATATCAGATTTTTTACCAAGTTGATATATAATGCCCAGCCCCTCTTCCTTTGTGAGGTCAATTGCCAGTGATTTCTTGCCCCAATTAACGCAAGAGAAGTAACCCGACACATCGGTTTCTTGAGACTCGGTGGAGAGCTTCCATTTTCTGGTAACATCACCATCGGTAACAAGGTTCTCTACCTTAACCACCTCTGCTCCCAGCTCTGCCAAAAACATTCCTATACTTGGTCCGGCTAGAACGCTGGCTAATTCAAGTACTTGTATTCCACTTAATGGTTTGTCGCAATTCATAATTTTTCAACTCCTATCGTTATCTAAAAAGAAAGCCATGCTACTTTATGCCTCTTGAAGCGCGGGCTCTTCTTTGTATTCCTTTCTTTCTGCTGTTTGCGTAAAAGTTCCCAATAATAATAAAAATAACAGCAGCAGCCAAGGCCATGTATGTATCTTCTAACTCCCACCATCCTGCTAACTTGGCAACAATATTAATAAATACTGCAATTGTACCTCCAATAAAAGCAAATCGAACCCCATCGGTAGATATCCAACCCCGCTTATAAATACCCAACACGATAACAATTGCACCAATGGCTCTAATGCCATATGAAATATACGCCATACTTAATATTGCGCCAGTTGAATATATTGCCAAGGGTATGGTAACAAGATTAACAAGAATAACCAGCTTTCGAGCGGTGGATATTAGCTTCTTATCAACTGCTGTTTTATTAATTAACCCATGGTAAATATCCTTAGTTGCAATGGTTACCACAGCAAAGTTAACCGGTCCAACGGTTGATAAGATTGCTGCCAAAATACCAGCTAAAGCAATACCCCCCATAACAGGATGAATAAATTCTGGGGTAACCATTAGCGTTGGAAGCACCATTTTAGGATTTATGGTTTGCGTAACCTCAACCCAAAGCGGACTAGCTGCGGTACTAACATCAAAATAGTTGCCCGTTTTTGCTACCAATCCAAGTATTGCAACCATAATACCAAATGGAGCGATAATTAAGGATGAGAAAATTGCTGCTTTCTTAGCAATATCAGCTGATCGGGCAGCAAATATTGGCTGAATACTCGCTTGGCCTGCCATTCCTCCAAGAACTCCGCCTAGAATAAGGCTCCATGCATAGCTTAATCCTCCGCTAAATGGGTTGTATAAATTTTCAGGTGAACCATGGTTAACTATCATATCTGCTTTTAAACCAGCGAATCCACCAACATCCGTAATACCCGTGTAAGTAGCAAATCCTATTCCTACAAACATAACAACTACATGCATAATACCAGTAATTGCTAACGCATGCATACCTCCAATGTAAGTATATATTGTTATTACTACAGATGAAATGACAACAGACGAAACCCAATTCAAATCAAACATTGATGACATTACGCTAGAAGCAGTTTGTAACTGCACGAAAGCCAGCACTACATATGCAAAAAGAAATGCTACGGCAGAAACAGCTCTTGCTCTTTTCCCGAATAAATTTTCGAGCATCTCACTTACAGTATGCACGTTATTACGACGATAATGACGGGCAACCGTGAAGCCAATTATTATCATCCCAATGGCTGTAGAGATATTGTAAAGAATTGGTTGGAGAGTACCTGAATCGAAGGCCTTTTCGCTAACACCAATGGTGCTCATCCCTCCTAACCACTCGGAAGCTACTACCACTGCGCAAGCTACTACTCCTAGATTCCGACCTGCCACTAGATAATCGGCCGCCGAACGACTTGCTACTTTTTTTGTTAAAATAGAGATTAAGGTGATAAAAACAAAGTAGCCCAAAACAACAAGTAAATAGGTTGACATGCTATAATTTGTAGGTTAATATGGTTAATAATTTGTTAACTATCGTTTCTTCCAGATTGTTATTCGGAAAAATGTTGGGCAAATTTACCCATAATAATGAAACATGAAAACCTTTGCATAATAAATTAAGTCAAAAATAGCAAGGTTCACTTTTATATTGATACGGATATGGCCTCATCAAATTAAAACTATAAGCATAATTCATTTGTTATATCCTATTACATACCCAAGCACAAAATTTGCTGACTGATTTGACAATAAAACACCAAAAAAAATTGCTACCATAAATAAATATATTTGAAAATTTCCTTGATTTTAAAGGCAGAGTATTATTACTTTTACAAAAAACTTATGCTAGTTGTAAAAGGTGAGAAAACATTATAGCATGATAAGAAAAGTGCAACTTTTTTTAGCCTTAATATATATCCTATCCACATACTCATGTGCTACATTAATTTATGGTTTACATCAAAAGGTGAAGATAGACTCAGAGCCCTCTGGTGCAAAGGTTCTTGTTAATAACAAGGATGTTAAAAAAACTACCCCCTGCGAAATATACATAGTCAGGAAGCAACCAAGAGGTAGTGGGCTAAAAAGACAGGTCACCTTCACCTTACAAAAGGATAATTTTAATCATGTTGAGATTAAGGATATTGCTCGTAAAAATTTTCTTGTAGGCTTTTTTTCATGGTACCCGCTGGTAATTCCTGGGATGGTTGACATGATTGCAGGCACAAACAATATCTACACGAGAAAACATACCGCACAACTATCTCCTGCTGAATATCATACTACAAAAACTGACACCGTAGTTCGAACCGAAATTGTTTATGTTGAGTCCCATCCGAAGAATAAAGAATATAGCTTCGAAAGGAAATCAGACATAAATAAAGACATACCATCAAGGGCTATTGAAAAGCCAAGAAGATTTGCACTTATAATTGGAAACGAAGATTATAACTCATACCAAACTAACTTGTCAAATGAAATTAACGTGCATTTTGCACGTAACGATGCCAGCGCATTTAAGGATTACGCCATAAAAGTACTTGGAATACCTGAAAGAAACATTACTTTTCTGCTTGATGCCACAACAGGTCAAATGAATCAAGCGGTTGCCAGAATAAATGCCATCGCAAAAAGCACTTACGGCGAGGCAGAAATATTTATTTACTACGCTGGGCATGGCCTCCCAGAAGAAACCACAAGAGAACCATACCTAATACCAGTTGATGTTAGCGGAGCAGATGCTAAAAACGGGATTAGCCTAAAAGATTTTTATGCAAAACTTACAGAGCATCCCTCAAAACGTGTTACTGTATTTATTGATGCATGTTTCAGTGGAGGGGCTCGAGAGCAAGGCTTGATTGCTGCCCGGGGAGTAAGAGTAAGACCGAGAGAGAACCTACTAACCGGCAATCTGGTTATATTCTCCGCAAGCAGCGGAGAACAGTCTGCCCTACCATACAAGAAAAAATATCACGGCTTTTTCACATACTACCTACTCAAACTTCTTAAGGAACGTGGCCCGAATGTTACCTATGGCGAGATAGTTGATTATTTGAAGAAGAATGTAGAGGTGGAGTCGCTGCTGGTGAATGATAAGGAGCAAACACCTCAGGTTTATACAAGCCCAACAATCAGTAACGATTGGAAAGAATGGTCTTTTAAATAGGAACCTGTCAACAAAGTCTCAAGCCTAAACTTATACAATTTTAATTATTATTTTCATTATTCAGTTCAGAAACATTGTGAAATGCTATGTTTTCTTTACCAGCTCCCAAAGTTGAACTCGTTCCTTGCTTCGAATATCTGATAGCCAGTGTTTTTTTTTCGAAGGCTTTTGCATCACAGGCTGTTCATTCATACCTATTAAGGTGAAACGATTATTATCAGTCAACTCCCTCTCAATGGGATTCCTATCAATAACGCCAGCAGCTTGTGCAAATGTAGAGAAGATAATTACTAGCTTACATGATTCCAACAACGAATTGTATGCCTGATTAAAAAATGTGTTGAAAAAATCTGGTGGGTAATACATGGCGCTATCTAAATCATTATGGCTAGCATCGGGTATCCAGGGTGGATTAAAAACAACAATGTCGTTGTCTTTAACGTTAATTCCCTGAAACAGGCTGGCTTGTTGTGTGGCAATTTTATGAGAGAGATTCAGCCGTTGAGCATCATTATTTATACTCTGCAGCGCCTTGGGGTTGATATCAGTAGCCAGAACCTCCTTAACACCATGCTTTAGCATATAAAATGTAAGCACACCGCAACCAGTCCCCATGTCTATGCCACGGTTAAAATTTGGCTTGCTTTCTAACCACTTGTCAAATAGCAATAGATGTTCTGTTCTGGTTGGAAAATAAACATCGTAAAACGGATGGAGTTTAAAGCCTAAATTGGGAAACTCAACCCCTTTTATATACCACTGCCAGGCTCCATTAATTCCTAAAACATCGGTGAATGGGATGAAAAACTCATTTTGCTCACAAAACAACTCCTCCACCCAGGGCACTTTAGGCGCATTAGCCAAGTCAATACTGTTGTTAATCACCCTTACATACAACCGGCTGGTATAACCATGAAGCTGATTACGATTAGCGCGTGATGACTGGTAGTTAAGTACAGGGTAGCTTAGGTTAACCTGCTTTTTTAGCCAGGTGTAAAAAGCCATAGCAGTACCGTAAGTTCCCGTGAGAAGAAAAGATTGCCCGTTCCTTAACCCTTCCAAAATGCTCCGATTTGGAGTAGATGCAAGAACATTAACAAGACCTTTTGAACTTGTAATAATACGTGTTTTTCCCGAACAATCGCGCTGCATTAAAAGAATGGTTAGTGTAAAAAAAGAACGATTCTATTTATCCTCCTCGTACCAACCCTTGTACATCAAGTAACCCTTTGCAATCCTTTGGTTAATCTCCTTGGACTGCTCAATATCCATCTTTTTTACAAATTTTGCTGGAACACCTGCATAAATTGAGCCAGGCTCAATATCTGTTTTTGCAAGAACAAGAGCATTGGCTGCAACAATTGCTCCCTCTCCTACAACTGCATAATCCAAAACGGTTGCACCAATTCCAACCAAAGCGCCAGATTTCACTGTTGCTCCATGTACAGTAACATTATGTCCAATGGTTACATCATCTTCAAGTGTAACTACAGACTTTTTGTAAGTGGTATGCAAAACTGCATTATCCTGTACACTAACCCTGTTCCCTATACGGATTGGGTTAACATCACCTCTTAAAACGGCACCGTACCAAATACTACAATCATCACCAATCTCCACATCGCCTATTATCACTGCTGTTTCAGCAATATAACAATTTTTTCCGATTTTGGGGGTAATCCCTCGCAATGGACGTATAATTGACATAACAATAATTTTTTAATCGTACTGAATAATTAACAAATATAACTCAAGTTGGATTAATATAAACCTAAGAAACTAATAAATCAATGGCACAAAAAAGTAACACTTCCCCATTCTCTCACTATCAGGCGATTAAAACTACTGCGTCCGAAAACGTTTTAAAACAGTGGTAATTCATGTTATAAAACAACCAAAAAAAAAGATTTTAACGTTTTTCCTTACATAAAATAGCTAATTTTGCAGTATAATTTTCAAGTGGGGGTTATTTAAAAGCCTGAAAACAAACATGCATGCATATAGAATTACGAAGGATTCTATATGCATTTACATTTTTAGCACCCTCCAAAGAAAAACCAATAAATTTCAAACCACTATGAATAAACAAAGGCAAGTGCTTGAAGTAGATGAGGTCTCCATTAGATTCTCAGGCGATTCAGGCGATGGAATGCAGCTAACTGGAACATTGTTTTCCGATGCTTCGGCGCTTTTTGGTAATGGTGTAAGCACATTCCCCGATTATCCCTCTGAAATTCGTGCTCCGCAAGGCACTATTGGAGGTGTTTCTGGGTTTCAATTAAAAATTGGCAGCAAGAAGGTTTACACTCCGGGAGACTATTGCGATGTGCTAGTTGCAATGAACCCCGCAGCGCTTAAAGCCAACTCAAAATGGCTAAAACCAGGTGCCTCCATTATTGTTGATAGCGATACATTTAATGAGAAAGGCTTACAAAGAGCCAATTACCAAACCGATGATCCTGTATCGGAACTTAAGTTGGAGGACTACAATATTATCTTCGCTCCTATCTCCACCTTAACAAAAGAGAGTCTAAAGGAAACTGACCTGGACAACAAGAGCATCATTCGGAGTAAGAACATGTTTGCTTTAGGCATGGTTTACTTCATGTTCGACAGGCCCCTTGAGTTCACAGAGCACTTTTTTGAAGAGAAGTTTAAAAAACGTCCTAGAATTGTTAATGCTAACAAGAAGGTACTTCGAGACGGATACAACTATGCAAGTAACATTCATGCAATAGCGAACACTTATAAAATTCCGCCAGCAACCAGCATCGCTAAAGGGCTCTACAGAAACATTAACGGTAATACCGCTACAGCCTGGGGGCTTATGGCTGGAGCTGAAAAAGCAAATTTACCTTTATTCTGTGGGTCATACCCAATTACTCCAGCAACAGAGATTCTTTCCGAACTTGCCAAACGAAAAGATTTAAATGTTAAAACGTTTCAGGCTGAAGATGAGATCGCTGGTATCTGTACTGCTATTGGTGCTGCATTTGTTGGGAACTTTGCTGTTACAACAACTTCAGGACCTGGCCTCTCTTTAAAGTCGGAGGCCATAGGCTTAGCTGTTATGGCTGAACTACCGCTAGTTATTGTGAACGTTCAGCGCGGAGGACCATCTACAGGCCTCCCAACAAAAACTGAACAGAGCGATTTAATGCAAGCGCTATATGGAAGGAATGGCGAGTGTCCAACAATTGTTCTAGCCGCCAGCTCACCAAGCAACTGTTTCGAGTGGGCATTCCAAGCCTCAAAACTATCGATGGAGCATATGACACCCGTTGTTTTACTAACCGATGGATATATCGCAAATGGAACCGAACCATGGAAGATACCTAGCATGAGCGAATATCCTGATATTAAACCACCCTTGGTTCCCGATAACACAGAAAACTATGAGCCATACGAGCGTGATCCTGAGCGTTTAGCCCGCCGATGGGCAATACCTGGACAAGAAGGGCTCGAACATCGTATCGGTGGTCTTGAAAAAGATTATATAAAGGGATCAGTTTCACATGACCCTATTAACCATCAGCGTATGGTTAATGTTAGGGCGGAGAAGGTTAAAAAGGTGGCTGACTTTATCCCTGAACAGGAAGTTTTTGGAGATCAAGAGGGTGAACTTTTAGTGATAAGTTGGGGTGGTACCTATGGGCATACGTTTACAGCAGTTAAGGAGCTTAGGGATCAAGGCAAAGATATTTCGCTTTGCCATATTAATTATATTAACCCACTGCCTAAAAACTTAAGAGAGATACTAAAAAGATACAAGAAATTACTTGTATGCGAACTGAACATGGGACAAATGGCCGATTATTTGCGCATGAATTTCCAGGAATTTAACTACTTACAATACAATAAGGTGCAGGGGCTGCCCTTCACAGTTATTGAACTAAAAGAACATTTTAACCAAATACTGGAGGACAAGTAGTCATGGGTAATCAAAAATATACAGTTCAAGATTTTAAAAGCGACCAGCAGGTTAAGTGGTGCCCCGGTTGTGGCGACCATGCAATTCTAAATTCTGTTTACCGCGCTTTACCAGAGGTGGCGGAAGAGTTTGGATATAAAAAAGAACGATTCGTTTTTGTATCAGGAATTGGATGTTCAAGCCGATTTCCCTACTACCTTGATACCTACGGATTTCATGGCATTCACGGCAGGGCTGCTGCAATAGCATCAGGCATGAAGGTTGCTAACCCTAAACTTAGCATTTGGGAAACAACTGGTGATGGTGACTCTCTGGCAATTGGAGGGAACCATTTCATACATGCTATCCGTCGTAATATCGATATTAATATCATCTTGTTTAATAATGAGATTTACGGCTTAACAAAAGGCCAGTACAGCCCAACCTCTAAACTTGGGGCTGTAACCAAAACATCACCACATGGAACGGTTGAACAGCCATTCCGCCCTGGGGAACTTGTTATTGGCGCACAGGGTAAGTTTTTTGCCCGTTCTATTGATGCCGACATAAAACTTACCGCAGAGGTACTTGTTGAAGCGGCAAAGCATAAAGGGACCTCTGTAGTGGTAATTCAACAGAATTGCGTTATCTATAACGATAAAACCCACGCAGAAATAGCTGACCGTGAAACAAGGATGGACAGAACCATTGTGCTTAGGCATGGGGAGAAGATGCTTTTTGGCAAGAACAACGAGAAAGGTCTTGTTATGAACGGAAACCAATTAAAATCGGTAACTATTGGTGAGGATGGCTATACCATGGACGATATCCTTGTGCATAATGCGCACAACCCCAACCCCGGGCTGCATGTAATGCTTGCAAACATGAGTTATCCTGAACTCCCATTGGCTTTGGGTGTAATTCGTGCAGCAAAGTACCCAACTTATAACGATAACATTAACGCCCAACTTGAAGAGGTACAGAGAGGTGCAAAGATAAATTCAATGGATGAGCTTCTGCATAGTGGAGATATATACGAAGTTAAATAGCATTTAACAGACTCCTATATTATTAGATTGAAGGAGGTGCATTTTTTATGCTCCTCCTTTCTTTTTACTCTATCTGCTAGCAAATACCAAGTCTTGGAGCAGCTGTAGATTTTGCTCAATGGCACTCCCCACAACAATCATCGATGCTCCTGCCTTCCGGGCTCTTAAAACTTGCTGTGGCGTTCTTATTCCTCCACCAACAACTATGGGAATATCTACGCTATGCTTTACATCCTTAATAATTTCAGTTGATATTGAGCCTTGAGCTCCGCTACCACCTTCAAGGTATATGGCCTTATTCCCCAGCTGCTCTCCAGCAATAGCTGTTGCTACAACAATATCAGATTTGTTTCCAGGAATAGGCATTGTACCACTCATATACTGAACCGATGTGGGTTTGCCAGTATCAATTAAAATATATCCGGTAGGGATAACCTCCATCCCGCTATTCTTTATAGCATGTGCAGCAACAACATGATTCCCAATTAAGAACTCTGGATTTCTACCAGATATTAAAGAAAGTAAGAGTATTCCATCTGCCCCTGAACAGAGTTGGAAAACGCTACCCGGAAATAGTATTACAGGGATACTTGCGGAGGCTTTAAGAACTATCAAGGTTTCCTCCATCCCTCTTTTTATCAAGCTACCTCCCAATAAGAAAAAGTCTACTCCACATACCTCAGCATGGTTCGCTAAGCTCGACAAGCTATCAGGATTATGCTTATCGGGATCTACAAGCAATGCAAAAAGCCCCGTGTCTCTCGTTGCTGCTAACTTTGAATAAATGGTCATAACCAAGCAAGGGTTTTGGGATTACAACACACCCACACAACGTTAAAATAATCCATGTAAAAATAGTTAACCTCAAAATGCTGAACAGTGCCCCCAATCCGTACGTTCGCTTTTAGCATTCCTTTGTCATACAGGTTTTCTATCGGTTTTACATCCATATCAACACCTCCTAAGCCATCCATTCCAGGTAGTTTATATATGGCTTCCTTTGCACTCCAAATTAGAGCAAGCCTCCGATTATCTTCCAGATCAAGCCATTCCATTTCATGTTTCGAAAGATACTTATGGGCAACCTGAACAAAAGGACGCGTGTACGACTCAATATCAACCCCCACATAATACTGCTCACTAAGTATAACCGCCACTAGAGGATATGAATGACTTATTGAAAGATGCGATCTGGAATTTGCCAGAAACGGCCGACGTGTTGGGTGGTACATTACATGACCGCTATAACCAAAGTCCCTTAGGAGTGAACGTGCAGCCAACCACTCCAACCTCCTACGGGGATGAGTCATACGTGTTAATCCTGGGAAATAATCGCCACCAACAATCTCTTTCAGCTTGTTTTCACTCTCCTCAACACGCCAAACGCCAAGAGTAAAATCTCCTGTTTTTGTTATATCAACAATCCCCATAATCAGCTAGTCTGTTTCGTTCCACTCCACTGTTTCCATTAACTTTACTAAATCTTTACCAAAAAAATCATTGGCTGGAGCCAGTGAATCCTTGTTAGGAGTAACTGAAAAATAGAGCGCTCCGCGCAAAAAATGACGAACAGAATCGGTAACGTAAAATTGCCAAGCGCTTGCTGTATTCCCTTTCAGGTTATACAGTAGGCCGTAAACATTAGTTTCATGATTTGTATAAAATTTCTCATTTATTGCATCGGCCCTGTATGCTTGCTTAAAGGCGAGTGTTCTTGAATCTTCAATTAGTGAATCGAGCCTGCCACGTACATCTTTGTAGCTAATATGGATTTTTGCTTTATATCCAGGGAATTCAACGTTCATCCAATATCTTTCAGCATTCCTTGAGTTATCTTCAACTACCTCAGCATAGGTGGGATAGTGAAAGCTAAAAGGGTAATGCGCTGAATCGAACACCTGGTAATCCTTCTCGGGAAAATCTATTCTGAAATATCCACGGGGCTTAGGTGTTGATCCACCATTGCATCCCCAAAGTGCTAAAAAAAGGCCTAAAATGGCCAACCCTGCAAAGACTTGTCTTATCATACTACTCTTCCTTCTTTTTAATAGTAACCCTTACCCGTTTTATCCTTTTAGCATCAACTGCATCAACGGTAAACCTAAACATTTTGTGGTTTATTACATCATTTTTCTCGGGCAAATACCCAGTTATTTCAAGTATAACTCCTGCGAGGGTTTCTGCTTCGCCGCGCACATCGTCAAATATTGAGTCATCAACATTAAGTACTTTTGAAAAGTCGTTCAAAAGAATCTTGCCCTCAAACAGGTAGTTGTTGTCATCAATTTTTGTGAAGAGTTTCTCCTCATCGTCAGACTCATCCGATATTTCACCCACAATCTCCTCAAGTATATCTTCAAGCGTAACAATGCCACAGGTACCTCCGTATTCATCGACAACAATGGCTAAGTGAATTTTGTTTGTTTTGAACTCCGATAGGAGTATGTTAATCTTCTTGGTCTCAGGTACAAAGTATGGCTCTCTAACTAACTTTTGCCAGTTAAAACTATCGGGTTTATCAATGAAAGGCAGAAGGTCCTTTACATAAAGCACACCCCTGATCTCATCGAAAGAGTTTTCGAAAACGGGAATCCTGCTGTGACCCGATTCAATAACAACTGTCTTTAACTTATTAAAACCTACCGTTAAATCAACCGCAACAACATCTAAGCGGGGCTTCATTATCTCCTTAACCTCAGTGTTTCCATAGGTTACTATCCCACGTAGGATTTTCCTCTCCTCGGGATGCTGGTCAGATGTAATGTCTAAGGCATCGCTCAGGTCGTTAATTGAAATATTCCTGCGGGGCATAAACCTCCGGCTAACTTGTGCTGTAGAGCTAACCAGAAGATAGTTAAGGGGCTTAAACACTCTCGTTATAACATACAACGGATATGCCATAAACCGCGAAAAGGAGAGCGCCTTGGTTGTTGCAAGGATTTTTGGAATAATCTCGCCAAATAGTAATAGAATAAAAGTTATAACAACCACCTGAATTATAAAACCAAAAACTGGGGCATTGGAAAAATCGATTACAGCACTTGTAAGGAAAGTCGAAAGTATTACAATGCCAATATTAACGAAGTTATTTGCTATTAGAATTGATGCAAGAAGCTGCTCTGGATTATCGAGCAGCTCAAGCACAATTTTATTGGTTTTTGAATTGTCGTTCTTCAGATGCTTAAGGTTTGACGGGGTTAGTGAGAAGAAGGCCGACTCTGATCCGGAAACCATACTTGATGAAACAAGCATAATTATCAGGACTAAAAAACCCAGCACTACACCAATACTAATTGGATATAATGCAATATCTGGCAAAGTGATTGAATCTATAAAACAAAAAAGAGGTGATGATTCCAACTTTAATACAATTTTTGTTTAATTAATGCAACCTAGAATGGCAGATCATCCTCAGGTTCAGGCATTGGAGGCTCAGATTCGTTCTTTGAGGTTGGTGCCCCTCCCGATTGATCCTTCTGCTGAGAATCGCTTGGTGATCCTAAGAATCGAAAGTTTGTACACTGCACCTCGGTAAAGTACTTTTTGGCTCCAGTCTGCTTATCGTCGTATACACTTGTACGCAGCCTACCCTCAACATACAGCAGCTTGCCAGTCGTTATGTACTTCTCGGCAACCTCAGCCTGTCCACGCCAAACTACAATATTATGCCATTCTGTTTGCGTAACTTTCTGTCCGCTTTTATCAGTATACGTCTCGTTTGTTGCTAAAGGAAACCGTGCAACGGTAACACCACTATCAAGATGCCTTACCTCAGGGTCCTTACCAACATTCCCAATTAAAATAACTTTATTAACACTCATTGCTTTAGTTTTTTAGGGTTTTACATGCAAGATACAAATATAAGGATATTTTTAGACCTACATGATTAATAAGCAAACATTGTTATATTAACATGTTAATTCCTGTCGGCAACTATTTGCATGTTTTACAACATATGGATTTTGCAGAAATCGATTTCGTGGATTCGTTTTTTTTTCTTTGTTGTTAAAATAGCGCTATTTAAAATCAATTAAATTAAATTTTTAACAACTTAAACCTACAAGTCATGAAGAAATTATATATTTTAACTGTCATTTTATTGCTCTCATTAACATCGGTAGTTGAAACAAAAGCAAACAAGTATCGCCCAGTTGGCTATGTAAGGCACTATGAGATAATTGTAAGACCAGGCTGGGAAGTTGATATTCTTTTATGGTGTGTTAAGCCATATAACGAATTCTGTACCACTAGACAAGGTAAAGAAAATAAGCATATCTTCTATCCAAAAGAGGTAACAAAGGCTTTGGATAACTTAGACAAGTAAAACATAAAATTCTAAAGGAAAGATAAGTATTTTTACGTCCTAGAAATAAATCAATTATTATCTTTGAAAAAGATAATATCAAAGTGAAATGCCTATTGCCTTTCCTTGATTATCAAACTATTAAATCTAGAATGATGAGACCCGTTGCAATAATTTTACTTTACTTAATAATTAGTTTTAGCGCCTTTAGTCAAGATTTGAGTTTAATTGTAACATTAAACCCCAATGATTGTGGGAACTATATAAGAGAGGTGCATTCTTCACTTGACAAAGTAAGCAATGATTTTAGAGTAAATTGGTTATTAGAAGAATCTTATATTGGTCAGCAGGAGAAACTAGAAAAGGTACTAAATATCTCACTTGATAATACAGTTTACTCAGATTCATTATATAATGAATTAACACGAAAAGGCTCAACTGCAAACATTTATCAAGAGGATAGCATGCTATTTTCAATTCCAATTTACAAGATTAACTCTGAGGTAGTTGGGTTAATAAATGCTCTAAATATTAAAAAAAAGAAAAAAGAAATTTTTCAATTTCCAGATTCTATACTCTTCTCAAATAACAACTTGATTAAAAAGGAGGATGACAATTATTTAATCTTAGACAATACATACAACGAACTCTTTCTT
The DNA here is from genome assembly GCA_046542995.1 of Bacteroidales bacterium. GTDB lineage: Bacteria > Bacteroidota > Bacteroidia > Bacteroidales > Tenuifilaceae > Perlabentimonas. The sequence continues at coordinate 3,485 of JBKHAH010000013.1, read as the reverse complement.
CGCTCAAAAAACAAAGTTTTTACCACAAATGGATATACCCTTTTTAACAAAGAAGTTTATTATGATGTGTTCAAAGATTACTCCTACTTTGACTCGCTATCAAAACACATTGAAGGAATTAAGGAAATAGCCTACGATAGGGTAAAAATTTCAAATATAACTTTTAATGATACCACAATAGACCTTTTTTGTGAATTTCCCCTCCTCAAGAGGTTCGACTTTGATAAGGAAAATATAGGGGTTTACACATCTCCTGCAATTGTTAAGTTAGACTTCAACCTGAACTATTTGTATTCAATAAACCTGGAATCATTACCTGATAAAGTTAATAATAACGAAACTCACCATCTGTCACCTTTCTTTTTTGAATATTTCAATGACGGATACATAATTAGCATGTTCTCAGAGAATAAGGAAGTAAGTGATGAGACGAGACCTTTTGGCAAGTTAAATATCAAAAATAGTTCCAAGGAAATCATTTTCAGCTTTTTAGATATGAGTATTCCTAAATCGTTTCAATCAATTCATTCTGTAGTTCAACCTTCGTATATTTATTCAGATTTGCCAATAATAAATCACAGTTTGCTTCCAATTGAATATGATGTGGAGAAACAAACTGTGACTACAAGAGATTTTAAAGGTTTTTCTTATGAAAATGTTGAAAGTTTTTTAAAGGGTGATTTTTCAAACACTTCAATATTTGTTATTAACACATTATATCGTAATGATGATTTTTTGCTAATGTTATATAGTAAAAACAGAAAAAACTTTAAAGAAATTTATGATTTAAGCAATGGAACTAGTGTTTACAGACATAAATACGATGGTTTTGTTATTGACGATAGAAAATCAACAATAATACCTTCAGGTTGGAATAAAGCAATTTATCTTGACAAAAATAATCAGATAGTAGAGGTTACATTTTAGAAAGGTTTTAAGATAACTTCAACAATCCCATTTACTTCTTGCTCCTTAATATTGGATACTGAATGGGATATTCCCGTTATCCTCTTTACTATGAGTCGCTCAATAAAATTCATCCTTTCAATTAAAAATTCGCCACCAACAGCAGTATAATAAGCTGCGTGCTTACGTAAAAGCTCCGGGTAGGCGTTTTTAAGCTCCGCGGGGAAATCCTTTTCGTTCATGCCGCAAATAAAAAGGATTACCCGCTTTTGCAGCAGGCTCACCATATTCTGCTGGCAGAATTTTTTAATGCATCGCTGAATAGAGCCGGCATGTATTGATCCACCAATTACCACCTGCTCAAACTGGCTAACGTCCACTCTCTTTGCTGTTTTTAAATTGAGCAGTGTTGCCTTACCCTTTAGCTCCGTGTTAATTCTCTCCACAACCTTGCGGGTGGTTCCGTGGGTGGTTGCATATACTATTGCTGTTTTCATAGTTCACAAGTTTTTAGAACTGGTAAATTATTCCGTACTTAACGAATGCCGTTCCCGGCATCTCAAAATCAGTGCTGTTGTAAAAATCCTCGTAAGCCTGTGTCCCTCTGTAGCCATCTACATAGAATCCGATTTTTGCACCATTACTCAACCTAAAAGGGGTGGTTGATACCCCAAAGGTTACACCATTAGTAAAAGCATTGGTGCTATAATCAGGCAGGGTTCCATTCGCATCGGAAACGGAAAGAATATTAAGCTGTAGCATGTAGCCCAACTTTACCTGAAACAAACCTTCAGCATTATTCCTCTTAAAGATGCCCAGGCTATAGGCAAATGGAACCATAAGCTGTGAAACGCCAAGCTTGCGGTTGCCATAAAAGCCATTTGCATCATCATTATAGGTAAAGATTTGACCATTATGCATTAGTTCAATGCCCGTTTCAACTGCATTCCTCCCGAGAGGAATAATGGTTTTTGCACTGGCATTAGCACCCTTGCTGGTTGCGCCGGAATACGCATCGACCTGCGCATTTGGAATCACCGACAAGTCTGTGTTTTCAACTACCCCACCCTTGTTTATGCCCAGCTGCATCCTGTATTTGAGCTTTCTTCCTTCTTTGTTGGTGGTTGATAATGGAGTTGAGCATCCCATTAAGAGAAGAAAAGCAGCTAAAATTGTTGTTGTAATTCTTTGCATCGTTTAAATTTTTTAGTTAGAATTTACTTTGCAAAAGAAAGGATAATGACGCGTGCACTGGTATTAACTAACCAGCAGCTAGTATCAACTTAGCTAAAAAAAGGTCTCATTTTTTTGAGACCCTGTACTTTTAGTAGAGTAGGAATGTGAAGAAGCCAGCAAGAATTTATTTTAACGATTTTAGGTACTCACTGGGTGTACGCCCAACCACCTTTCTAAACACCCGATTAAAAGTAGCCTTAGAGTTAAACCCACAATCGTAGGCCAGCCCAATAAGTGTAAAATTCTTGTTTTTAGGATTTTTGCACATTGCCTTAAACTCCTCAATACGAAAATGATTGATAAAATCGAAGTAGTTCAGATTTAACCTTCCGTTAATAATGCTGGATAGGTACTCGGGGCTTACATTTAATTCTTTTGCAAGCGATGCAATTGTAATATCTGGGTTCTGGTATGGTTTGCTATCCCTCATGTATGATAGGAGACTATGAACAAACTCCTCTTCCCTCTTTTCAACTTTCTTGCTAGAGAAAGAAGTAGCTAGCGCCCCATCCATATCAAACTTATCAGGTATAGAAGTAAAAACATCGCCCTGCTTAATTCCAAAAAATCCGAGAACCAAAACAAAAACCGAAGCAATGCCAAAGGCAATTAGTTGAAGCGTGTGATAGCTCATTAAATTAAAGAAAGCATCTGCAAGATACAGCAGGCTTATGCTTGCGTAGCAAACAAATGCAGATATCAATAAAAAACGAAGCCAAGCCAGATTGATGCTATCGGTTTGTGAAAAGTAGGTCTTTAGCTTCTTCCTGTACCTACCAATTAAAATAAGTCCCCACAAAGTATATCCTAAGTTTGATAGGGCAATCAGTGTAATAATAACAAAAAAAGATGGTTGGCCCTTAAACTGTTCCGTTTGCTCAATAATAATTTTTGCACTATCGGGCTTAAGATAATTACCCACCATTAGCATGGTAACAACCAGCAAAAAGGGGAATAAAAGAAGCAGGTAAACCGGTTTAAACCGAAAATGCTGGTCGGTTAAAGACTTAACGTACAGCCATATTGCGGGACCAATTAGCAGAATAAAGGGTGTTGAGATATTTATTAACCATGGGTAAGGGTAACCGCTATTCCTATTCCATATTTCTAAATAAGCAAGAAGTATAATTAGTGCCGACAGCAGCAGGTAGCCCGACAGAATGTAATCGGGTATCTTGATAGACCTTTTCCCCAGTAGTAAAAAAAATAGCATAAGCGCCTGAGCGCCCCCAAGAATAAGAAGAAAAATCATTGGTAAAACCTTATGAGTTAAAATAGATTTCTGCAAAATACCATTTTTTACAGATACATCTAAAAAAAATCAGAAAACTTTTATTTACAAT
>JBKHAH010000012.1:0-49763 GCA_046542995.1 Bacteroidales bacterium | reverse complement strand
ACCTAATTAATTCTTTTCAGATAAGGTATTCCATGTTTATGCCAATTTGCTATCTTTGCCTGTTTAAAGAACTTCGAAAGTTTGCCTATTTTAAACTATGCAAGCTTAGCAAAACGCATAATAAAAACATTACTATAAAATGATTGAGAATAAGATAATTGTAGGAATAACACAGGGCGATATTAACGGAGTTGGCTACGAGGTTATCATAAAGACCCTGGCCGATAATAGGATTAATGATTTTTGTATTCCTGTTGTTTACGGATCTCCTAAAGTTGCAGCCTACCATCGTAAGGCCATTAACATGGAGACCTTCAGCTTTAACCAGATTAAAAGCATCAGCGAGATAAATACAAGAAAGTCGAACATTATTAACTGTATGGACGACAGCGCTAGGGTCGAGTTGGGGCGAACAACAGAGCAAGCTGGAGCGGGCTCATTAGCCTCGCTTGAAACCGCCATTGCTGATCTAAAAAACGGAAGTATTGATGTTCTTGTTACTTCTCCGATAAATAAGCAGAATATCCAATCGTCAAAATTCAATTTCCCTGGCCACACGGAGTATCTTGCAAGCGAATTTGATGCAAAAGAGGTTCTAATGCTTATGGTGAGTGACCTAATACGCGTTGGGGTTGTAACGGGGCATGTTCCACTTAACGAGGTTACGGGCAACCTTAGCCAGGAGTTGATCCTATCAAAATTACGACTGCTTAACAAATCGCTTAAGATGGATTTTGGAATACGGAAACCTCGTATTGCAGTACTTGGGTTAAACCCCCATGCAGGTGATGCGGGCGTTCTTGGAAAGGAAGAGCAAGAGATAATTATTCCTGCAATAAGTAAGGCTAACGATGACAACATTATTGCACTTGGCCCATACCCTGCCGATGGCTTTTTTGGCTCCGAAAACTTCTTTAAGTTCGACGCAATACTTGCGATGTATCACGACCAGGGGCTAGCTCCATTTAAAGCATTGGCTTTTGACAGTGGCATAAACTTTACCGCAGGCTTGTCCGTTGTTCGCACATCGCCTGCACATGGCACTGCCTTTGAAATTGCTGGTAAGGGCATTGCTAGTGAAAAATCTTTCCGTAACGCACTTCTACTGGCAATAGATGTTTTCAAAAACAGAAAAACTTACGATGAGTTGAACGAGAATTCTTTATAAAGATTAGCCTTGCCCTAGAAAAAAATTATTCTATGTACGAATTTATAACTGGAAACATTGTTGAGCTCAACCCAACCTATGCCGTTGTTGAGGCTAATGGAATAGGGTACGCAGTGAATGTATCGTTGCACACATTTGGCAAGCTGGAAGGTAAAAATGATGCAACATTATATCTCCACCAAGTAGTTAGGGAAGATGCCCAGTTGCTTTATGGGTTTTCAGAAAAATCGGAGCGCGAGCTCTTTCGCCAGCTAATTACCGTATCGGGCATTGGAGCTAATACGGGTAGGGTGATCCTTTCGTCCCTTTCACCCGACGAGATTGCTAAAGCTATTGCTCAGGGTGATTTTAACCTACTGAAGCAGATTAAAGGCATTGGGTTAAAAACAGCCCAAAGAATAGTTATTGAACTTAAAGATAAGCTGGGTAAAGGTTTGGCCGAGCAAGAAATTTTCACCCTATCAAACAATAGCATCAGAGAAGAAGCGTTATCTGCATTAGTCATGCTTGGTTTCAGCAAAAGCGTTGCGGAGAAATCTATTAATCAGTTATTAAGGCAAAACCCTAACCATACAGTTGAAAGCGTTATAAAAGACGCACTTAAGGGGCTATAAACAAACTAACTTCTATTTAAATTGAAGCATACTGGATTTTATTTGATTGCACGAGGATTTGGTCTGATTTTTACTCTGGCAGCGGGGCTCGTTAGCCCATTAGCATCTAGTGCTGCCATAAATGCTAGCAGTTTAAATGATTTTCAGTCGCCAGACTCAACAACCCTTCGCTACCCAATTCCAGACAGCGACGACCCAACAGAATCAGCATCGCCCCTTTTTATGGCCGCGCCTCAAGGGATTAAAACTGAGGTTGAGTACAACCCAAAAACGAAGCAATATACTGTATATCATAAGGTTGGTGATATCAATATCCGGCCTCCAAAGGTCATGTCAGAGAAGGAATATCAAGAGTTCCGTTTTGAGCAATCAATGAGAGACTACTGGCAGCAGCGCCAGCAAGGAGAGAGGGATGCCAGAGGTGCAGGTATTCTGCCCAGGCTCGAGGTAGGGGGCGAAACATTCGACCGTATTTTTGGAAGCAATGTTATTGAAATAATCCCTCAGGGAAATGCCGAGCTTGTTTTTGGAGTAACCAGCTCCCGCACAGATAACCCAACCCTCTCTGAAGATCTACGAAAGAATATCACCTTCGATTTTCAATCGAAAATTCAAATGAACGTCAACGGAACCGTAGGCGAGAAACTTCGCATGGAGGTTAATTATAACACCGAGGCCACCTTCGATTTTGAAAACAATGTAAAACTTGAGTACACAGGCTTTGAAGACGAGATAATACAAAAAATTGAAGCGGGTAACGTTTCCCTCCCTCTTCCGGGCTCATTAATCACAGGAAGCCACAGCCTGTTTGGTCTTAAAACCCAGCTTAAATTTGGGAACCTAACCGTTACCAGCATCTTCTCAAAGCAAAACAGCGAAACTCAGGTAATGGAGGTTCAGGGTGGAGCTCAAACTCAAGAGTTTGAAGTTCAAGCAGACGAATATGAGGAGAACCGCCACTTCTTCCTTTCACACTACTTTCGTGATACCTATAACGAATCGCTTAAGAATCTTCCCATTGTAAACAGCGGAATTAATATTACCAAGGTAGAGGTTTGGGTAACTAATAAACGAGCAAACTTTGAGGATGCAAGGGATATCATTGCTTTTCATGATATTGCTGAAGATCAACAGAATATTTACAACCCTGATTTTTCTCAGGAGCAATCTGGGAACAACCCCAGAAATCAGCTTAACAATTTATACCGAAGGGTTACCGAACTTCCTGGTATAAGAACCATTTCAAGTGTAAATCAGGCGCTGTCTCAAATTCCAAGTCTTACGGGGGGTGTTGACTATGAAAAGATTGAGAATGCCCGCAAGCTGAACAAGTCGGAATATACTCTTAATGCCGAGTTGGGGTACATATCGCTAAACAGCTCTCTTAATGCCGACGAGGTGGTTGGTGTGGCATTTGAATACACAATGGGAGGTCAAACATACAAGGTTGGAGAATTATCAACAGATGGAATTAGTTCGCCCGATGCGCTAATAATTAAACTCCTAAAAGGAACAAACTTGTCGCCTAAACAACCTACTTGGGATCTGATGATGAAGAACATCTATTCCATAGGAGGATTTCAAGTTGACAAAACCGACTTCATGCTTAACATTCTATATCAGAACGATCTTACCGGAACATCCGTAAATTATATTCCGGAGGGTGATATAGAAAACAAGCCCTTATTGTCTGTACTAAACCTCGACAACCTCAATAGCAACCTTGATCCAGGCTCTGATGGTATGTTCGATTTTATTGAGGGCGTTACGATCAACTCAGAGAACGGAAGAATCATTTTCCCTGTTTTGGAGCCATTTGGCGACTATCTGGCAAATAAGATTGGTAATCCTGACATTGCCGAGAAATATATTTATCAAGAGCTTTACGACTCAACCCTAACCAAGGCACGTCAGGTTGCCGAGAAGAACAAATTCAGAATTAGTGGAAAATATAAATCATCATCCAGCTCTGAAATTTCGCTAAATGCAGCAAATGTTCCTCAGGGTTCAGTTATTGTAACAGCAGGAGGCATGCAGCTTACCGAGGGGGTAGATTTTACTGTTGATTATATTATGGGAACGGTTAAAATAATAAACCCTGGGTTGCTGGAATCTGGCACCCCCATTCAAATATCACTTGAAAGCCAAGACCTTGTAAGTTTTGAGACCAAAACACTTGTGGGCTCCCATTTCGATTATAAGTTTTCGGAAGAATTTAACATTGGGGCCACGGTACTAAACTTAACCGAGCGACCTCTAACAAAGAAAGTGAACTACGGTGACGAAGCCATTAGCAACACCATCTGGGGATTTAACACCTCCTACCAAACCGAATCAGGACTCTTAACCAAAGCGGTTGATTTTCTTCCATTTATTGAAACCAAAGAGAAATCAACAGTAACCCTCGATGCTGAGTTTGCACATTTTGTGCCAGGCCACTCAAGAGCCGTTGGTAAGGATGGAACGGCCTACATCGACGATTTTGAGGGGAGTAAAACATCCATCGACCTTCGTTCTTGGCACGCATGGACAATAGCCAGCACACCGCAAAATCAACCCGATATTTTCCCAGAAGGTCAGCTCACAGACGATCCGGAATTGAGTTTCAGAAGGGCACTACTTGCCTGGTACACAATTGATCCGCTCTTTCTAAGAAACAACTCACTTACACCAGGACACATACGCAATAATCCCGAAACACAAAGCAACCACTTTGTAAGAGAGATATATGAGCGTGAAATTTTTCCTAACAGAAATACACCCCAAGGGTTACCAACCAACCTGCCAGTGCTTAACCTTGCCTACTATCCGAACGAACGCGGCTCATACAACTATAACACTTCTGGCTTAGATAGCGATGGCTTTTTCGAAAATCCCAGCAATATGTGGGGTGGTATTATGAGGTCTTTGCAAACCACCGATTTTGAAACCGCCAACGTTGAGTATATCGAGTTCTGGCTAATGGATCCTTTCGTTTATGATTCCACCCATGCTGGTGGTGATTTCTATATAAATTTAGGTGAAATATCGGAGGATGTGCTGCTTGATGGCAGACGATCCTTTGAGAACGGCCTACCAACATCCGATGTTCTTTCAAATGTTGATTCCACCGAATGGGGGTTGGTCCCCACTGTACAATCGCTAGTTAATGCCTTTGATAGTGACCCAAATACCCGAAGGTTCCAAGATGTTGGTCTCGATGGGCTTAGCACGGAGAATGAACGCACCTTCTTTGAAGATTATCTTAATGAGCTAGCTCAGCTTTATGGAGAAGATTCCGAGGTTTACCAAAAAGCATTTGAAGACCCCTCCAACGATAATTTTCGTTATTACCAATCAAGCATTTACGATGCACAGGAGGCGGGTATTTTAGATAGGTATAAACGATTTAATAAAACTGAGGGGAACTCAACACCCTCAGGTCAACCAACCACCGACGGCATCGTTGAACCATACACATCGGCAGGGAAGATACAGCCTGATGGTGAGGATATAAACAACGATTTTACCCTGAACGAGAACGAGAGCTACTACCAGTACCACGTTTCAATGCGGCCCGAAGATTTTGAGGTTGGACAAAATTTCATTACCGACAAGGTTACTTATAACGCACGTTTAGCCAACGATGAGGAATCGGAGGTTAGCTGGTATCAGTTTAAAATTCCAGTTGAAGAATACGAAAAGACGGCTGGAGGGGCCCCTGATTTTAAATCAATCCGTTTCATGAGGATGTTCCTCAAGAACTTTTCAGACACCGTTGTTCTTCGCTTTGCAACCCTTGAGCTAGTTCGGGGTGAATGGAGGAAATACCAACGAGCACTAATTGAAGGGCAAGAGGGTATGCCCGTCTCGGATTTACCCATAGGCACATTTGATGTTTCAACCGTAAACATTGAGGAGAACGCAACACGAACACCCGTTAACTACGTTCTCCCTCCCGGGCTCGACAGGGTTATTGATCCCAGCCAACCCCAACTCACGGAGCTTAACGAGCAGTCCATGGAGCTAAAGGTAATTGATTTAGCCGATGGTGATGCTAGGGCCCTATACAAGAATGTAACTCATGATATTAGACAGTACCGCCGGCTGTTAATGGATATTCACGCTGAAGAGATCCCCGGAATGCCAATTAAAGACGAAGATCTTACCGTTTTTGTTCGTTTAGGAACCGATTACAGCAATAATTACTACGAATACGAAGTGCCGCTTATACTTACTCCCCCAGGTAGGTATGCAAATAACAGGGAGCGCGATCGTGAAATCGTATGGCCCAGAGAGAACCTTTTGGACATTGACCTTGAAGTGTTCCAAACAGTAAAAATGAACCGTAACGATGAGATGCGAAAGGAGGGGTCACTAATAAACTACACAACCCCTTACTCAATATTGGATGGGGATAAAACAGTAAGCATTACAGGTAACCCAAGCCTAAGCAACGTTCGAGTTATTATGATTGGCGTTAGAAACCCCAGAGGGAAAGGGGACCCTTCCGATGATGGCCAGGCAAAATCTGGAATTATCTGGGTTAACGAGCTTAGGTTAACCCAATCGGAACCTAAAGGAGGATGGGCAGCAAACGCCCGAATGTCTGCAAAATTAGCAGATCTGGGAATGGTTACTGTAGCAGGAACAACCATTAAGCCGGGCTTTGGTTCCATTGAAAAGAAAGTTAACGAAAGAAGCAAGGATGATTTTTACCAATACGACGTTAGCAGCACCATACAGCTTGGCCGCTTTTTCCCTAAAGAATCCGGAATAAACATTCCGCTTTTCGTTGGCTACACCGAGTCATTTGCAAATCCCGAATACAACCCCCTTGAGCCTGATATTCCGCTCAAAAAAGCCCTTGACAATGCCCCTAACAAAACGGTAAGAGACTCAATTAAAAAGGTATCGCAAGATTATACACGCAGAAAAAGTATAAACCTTACAAATGTTAGAATAAACAAGGCTGATGGTGAGCCAAAAGTTTATGACCTTGCCAATTTTGCTGTAAGCTACTCTTTTAACGAGCAACTCTCAAGCAACATAAATACCGAGGAGCGACTACAGAGAAATGTTAGCGGGGGCTTAACCTACACATACAATACACGTCCAAAAAATATTGTTCCGCTCAGGAATGTAAAATGGCTCTCAAACCCTTACCTAAGGATAATCAAGGATTTCAACTTCAGCTACATGCCAAATCAGTTCTCGTTTCGTACGGAACTAAACCGAACCTACTTCCAGCAGCAACTAAGAAACATCAACAATCCCGATTTTATTCTTGAACCAACCTACTCAAAAGATTTTCACTGGAACAGGGTATACTCTCTGAATTGGGATCTTAGCCAGTCGCTCAAATTTGACCTAAATGCTAACAACCAGGCGCGTATTGATGAGCCCATGGGGATGGTTGACAGGTCAAGTGACCCTGATGGATGGGAGCAATGGAGAGACTCCGTTTGGACAAACCTAAGGAACTTTGGACGTAACACCAACTATAATCACCAGTTTAACTTATCGTACAATATACCAATAAATAAGCTCCCCCCCTTTAACTGGGTTAGCGCATCCGCTCGTTATACAGGCAGTTTTAACTGGCAGAGCGGACCAATACTAGCTGATACCAGCCAGTTTGACCCTGGAAACACCGTGCAGAATGCCAACACGATACAGCTGAACAGCCAGCTTAACTTTACATCATTATACAACAAGAGCCGCATTCTGAAAGAAATTAACCAGAAATTTGACCAGAGGGCACGTGGCCGACAGCAACAGCAGAAATTTAAAACGGTTACCTACGAGCAAACCAACGTGCGCTTTAGAGAGAATTTTGCCCGTTCAATAACTCACAATCTGAGAACCGAGGATGTTGTAGTTAAGGCTTACGATTCTGAAGGAAACGAGATAGAGATAGATTACACAATCCGCTCCGACAAACGTGTAACCATCCGGGTGGAAGAGGATTACGACAATGGCAAGGTAGTTGTAGAAGGCAAAGTGCTGGAGAGGGAAAACATTGCCATCTTCATGGCTCAGGGTCTCGCCAGAATTATGATGGGAGTTAAAAACATATCAGGATCGTTCTCACAAACTAACGGAACGCTTCTGCCAGGTTATAAACCCAAAACGCAATACATGGGGCTAACTGACCTTAATAGCACCATGGCACCTGGCTTCCCATTTATTGCTGGCTGGCAAGATTCAGATTTTGCCTGGAAAGCCGTTAGGAATGAATGGCTAACAACCGACTCGACCCTAAACGCTCCCTTCGTGCTAACCACTAATGAGAACTACTCGCTCCGCAGTACCATCGAACCAATATCAAACCTACGCATTGAACTGTCAGGAACCAGGAATCTATCAAAAAACAAAAACGAATACTATATCCCTGACAACCTTGGCAATTTTGATGCTCAAAATATGATGACAACAGGTAATTTTAGCATTAGCATCATCTCCATAAACTCTGCCTTTGAAGAATCTACCAGCGAGAATGAGTACATAAGTAACAGCTTTAACCAGTTCCGCCAAAACAGGCTTGCCGTTGCCCAGCGATTAGCCAAAAACAGAGCAATAGGTGGCAACTACAACCCTGATATTATTGATGAGGATGGATTCCCCGACGGGTACGGCCCCCTAAACCAGGAGGTGCTTTTCTACTCATTCCTGTCAGCATACACAGGAACTTCGCCAAGCAGTATGAGTTTAAGTACTTTCCCGCTAATCCCCATGCCTAACTGGCAAATAACATACGACGGGCTATCGAAACTCAAACTGTTTAAAAACATTTTACAATCGTTTACCATAAGGCACGGTTACAGGTCAACCTTTACCATTGGCGCGTACGCTTCAAACCAAGACTACTCTCCTACAGACGATGGGTTTAGCTACGTAAGAGATATGCAGGAAAACTTCATATCGGAAAACGAGATTACTAACGTATCAATCAATGAGCAGTTTAACCCCCTCTTTAGCCTTGACGCTACTTGGAAAAACAGTTTGACCAATCGTATTGAGGTTAAAAATTCACGCTCGCTGGCCATGAGCTTCTCAAATAATCAGCTTAGCGAGATTAACAGCTGGGAGTTTATTGTTGGCAGCGGCTACCGTTTTGAGAACCTGCCTCTGGTATTCGGTTCAACCACTGGAGACCAACGAACCCTACAGAGCGACCTAAGATTGAACGTTGACTTTAGCCTAAGGAATAACAACACCATTCTACGTAAACTGGTAGAAGAGACCAATAATCCGTCGGCAGGACAAAAAGTTGTAACCATAAAATCATCGGCAGAATACGTAGTGAGCGAGCAGGTAACCATCAGGGCATTTTTTGACAGGGTGGTTAACACTCCCCTTGTTAACCTATCGTACCCAACGGCTAACACCAGCTTTGGCTTTAGCCTTAGGTTCACCCTAGTTGAGTAAAAGCAAATGACAAGCTTAAAAACAGGTTTTTTATCAAGTACATGTATTACTGATTGATAAAAAAAATGTACTTTTGAAACACGAAAAATATTTCTTTTACAAATAATTAAACTTTTTCATCATGAATATCCCTACAGATTTAAAGTACACCAAAGATCACGAGTGGATTAAAGTAGACGGCAATGTGGCAACCGTTGGCGTAACAGATTTTGCTCAGAGCCAGCTTGGCGACGTTGTGTTTGTTGAAATTGAAACCGAAGGCGAAACCCTTGATAAGGAGGAGGTTTTTGGAACAATTGAAGCAGTTAAAACCGTTTCGGATATGTTCATGCCCGTATCGGGCAAAATAGTTGCTGTAAATGAGCAGCTTGCCGATACTCCTGAGCTGGTAAACAAGGATCCATACGGCGATGGCTGGATGATTAAAATTGAACTAAGCGACGCATCGGAAGTTGATGAGCTGCTTACGGCTGATAAGTACAAGGAAACTATTGACGAGTAGCCTGTTACTGCTTGTTGTAAATAATTAAAAACCCGGCTGGTACCGGGTTTTTTTATTTCTACCTTGCGCCATCTACTAAAGCTATAAAATGCTCCCTGTAAGTTTCAAAGCTATCAAAAGGTGGTTCCTCCTTTAGTTCTAGACTTTTTGCAAGCTGGCTAACCTTATCATAATCATCCTTTGGGAAGCTGGCAAGGATTAATTCCTCTAGCAACTTTTGAACAGAATGTTTTTCTGATGATTTCATAAACTTCCTTCTGCTAAGTAAGTGCATCGAGTATGCGAAGAAGTAAAGATGATCGAAGATTATGGAATCATTTCGATGCGGTTTAAAATCAACCAGGGATATTTTACCCTCGCTTATGCATATATTGAACGGAGTTAAATCGCCATGAATAGCGTGTTTACCTTTCTTAAGTCCATCCCACCAATCCTGAAAAAAATTTTTTAAATATGGCATTTGATGCTCTAAACTATGGCTATTGTATATGCTGAGCGAAGGTCCAAGATACTCCTCCTCAAAAAACTCACCATTTAGGTTCCTGTAGAGTCTGGATACCTGCATGTTACTGTCTAAACAAAAATACAGGGAGCTGTCATATCCCACGTAAATCAGGTTGACATTATCCTCAGGTACGATAATGCGTGTTTTGTTAATCTGCTCAAAAATAATTGAAACAGGGTTGGTTTTTCTAAGAATAAGTTTCCATGAGTTTACCCCATAAAGCTTATTGTATAACGACAGGAAAACCTCTGAACTAAAGACTTTACTATCGTCATAAAGTATTAAGGGGGGCACTTTTTTATATGGAAAATAGTGGAATTTTTTAAACATACCAAGATAATTTACAATGCTTTTAGCCAGAAAAACTCCCTGATGGCTCCCTCGTGATCATCAATCTGCCCCTTCTCAACCAGCTCAAAGTGTTCGCATCTTTTTAGCTGGGGCTCCAGGTCTTCGCCTTGTAAAGAGAAAAGCAAATGGCTCTCCATTAAAAGCAGCCCGCCAGTATTTAAGTAGGTGCGAATTTTATTCAGATACTCCTGAAAATCTAATTCAACCCATTTGTGTATTGCCAGGCTAAAAACAATGTCATACTTCTTATTGGGGGTAAATTCCTTAAAATCGGCATTGTAGACATCAACATTACTAATTGCCTGATGTTTTAGCAGCTGCTTGCAAACCTGCGTTAAGGATTTATTCTGCTCAACAATATCAACCTGCTTTACAAATTGGGAGATATAGGCAGAGAAGAAGCCAATATTTCCCCCAATATCCAGAAGCATGGTGTTAGAATTAACCTTTTGCGATAGACCATACATTGCAAACCTGCATAGAGAGTCCCTTTTTCCGCTTATCATTAGGGGCGGATAGTTTTGGTAAAAATCGGTTGTTCCGAACTGCTGGTTTGTTTTTAAAAACTGGCGGCGCAAAGAATACTCAAACTCGGTAATCATATTCTTGTTATACTTATGCCTGTTTAAATGCAAAGCGAAAAGTATATCAACTTTGGCAACAAGTACCCTTATTAAAAATGATAAGTATTTCATGTGTTAATATTAGTTTTTCAATGGTTAAAGAGAATCTATGGATTCTGGTTGCTTACTAATTTGTGAATATACACCTAATAATCGTTCTGTTATCCTAGTCCAATCGTATTTCTTTACAAAGTTTATCATCCTATCCACCTTCCATTCCTTACGTAGTGCACTAAATAGCAAGTTGCACATTTCATTCGCATCGTCAGGGCTCTCAGCTAAATAACCGTAATCATCGGAAACAACAATCTCCTCGGCTCCACCATTACGGGTTGATACAACGGGGCAACCGCAAGCTAATGCCTCAATACTTACTATTCCAAAGCTCTCGCTGTAGCTGGGCAGAGCAAAAACATCGGCTGCATTCATCCAAAGGGATAATTCGTTATGTGGTTTTGCGCCTATTAATTTTATGTATTCGCTAGCATTAAGCTGATTTATCTGTAGTTTCAATTTTTTCTCTAAGTCACCTTTCCCAATAATGTATAGTAGCACATCCTTTTCTTTCTTATGTAACTCAAAAACAGCGTTAATAAGAGTTTTGTGATTTTTTACGGTTACCAAATTTCCAACTGCAAGAACAATCTTCTTGTCATTAGGCAACCCAAGCGCTTCTCTGGCTTTTTTCTTATCAACCGGATAAAAATTTTCTAAACTAACACCATTGGGAATAACCTCTACTTCTCCATCAAAACCTAACTTGCGAATGTGGTTTAAATTACTCTCGGAAACGGTTATCAAACCATCAGCCTTTTTCAGAATACTTAAGGTGATTTGTTTCCAAAAACTATTCTTAAAGGGTAGGGAGTAAACATCGAAGCCGTGCCCTGTAATTACGATTTTTGTACCGTACCTTTCTTTCAGCTTCGCTGCAACATAGCCACTTGGCCAGATAAAATGGGCATGTATAAGGGTGAAATTCAGATTATTCTTAATAATACATCTTTGTGCTGCCTGAGCAGCAAACTTGCCATTCCTTCTTCTTAAAAACCCCAAAGGGAGCGTAAAGTATTTGGGGTAAAAAACATCAACATTATGGTAACTGTAATTGCGTACTTTTGAAAAATCTTGAAAGAGCGTTCTAAATATTTTTAATTTACCCAAAAATGCGGGGAAGTAAGGTGTAGGTGAAATTATATAAATCTTACTAAAAAAAGGTACTAGCTGGTCAACCTGAGCCTTTACAAAACTGGATAGATTAACATCACCGCATGGGTAACCCTGACTTATAATCAGTAAATTCTTATTTTTAATTTCTTTATCCATTAAATAATAGCGATAACCAAGTTTATTGTACTAGTGCTATGTTATCTCTGACATGGTGTCATTGAGAGTTTGGCGTTTTTTTTTCCAAACGAAGCAATCTTTCTAATATAATGAGATTGCTTCGCAAAGGACGCTCGCAATGATGAGAAAGTCGTTTTATGCTTAACATAACACTAGCTGAAAATTCTATTTTTAATGCCCAGCCAAATCCCTTCAACCTCTTTTCTGTATATTACATAGTAACCAATAAACGTAATTATTATGAGCAAGGTTGATGTTAAGTAAGCATTAATACCCAAATAAACCTTTAAAAACTCTAATAAAGATGCTGTTAAAATAATACCCAATGGGAAATAAAACACTTTATTACTATTCCACTTTATGGGGATAATTTTACCCTGCACAAACCTAAAAATAATCACCTGCAGAAAATTTGAGAAGAAATACGCCATAATTGCACCGTAATAGCTGTATAGCGGTATTAAAACCCAGTAAAGCAGCGTATTCAGAATAAGTACCCCTACATTTATGTAAAATATAATATTTGTGCGCTTACTAAACATTACCGGAAGAGAAAACACTTGGTACTGAACCCTAAAAATGTAACGCACAAAGGTAATTGCAATTAATCCTGCCGAAAGTGTTAGTTCCGTTTCGTAAAATACGCTAATAAAGAGCATGGCAGGAATAATACAAATCATAATAATCCCTATAGCCTCGGCAACAAAGAGGTTTGATATCATCATAATCTCCTGTGCACGCTTGCTTACCCCTTCTTTTAAATTTCTAAAAAGCTCAGGTCCAATAGCACTTGAAAGGCCCTGAATAATAAGTTGTATCCCAATGGCAAACTTCAGGGCAACATCATATACGCCCAGATCATCGGGTTTGTCAATTAGGAAGAATCTATCGATATAAAGTAATCCCCAGAATACCAAATCGGAAAAAAATAACGGTCGTGAAAAGGAGTAGAGCCCTCTGTTAATTGTTTTATTATAGCTAAAACCGCAGCTAAAGTATAAATATGAAGCCACACCCAATGCTGTCGCTCCGCCACCAATGGCAGTTCCCTGTACGTAGCCTAAAAATGATAGCTCGAAAAAAAGCACGCCGATTACCTGAAATGCTGATCGCATTATACCCGATGCAAGGCTAACGATAATAAATGCCAGAATTCTCTTCTCGTGCCGGAAAAGGGTAATTGACATTACAATAATGGCACGATTCAACCCTGAAATCATCAGCAAAGGACCATAATCACCAAAGTCCTGAAGTTCCTGGTGGGAAAACAGGTCGCCAATAAAAGAACCAAAAATAATTGAAAATCCCAATAGAAGGAGCCCCCTACCAAGTATCCCGGTTAGCACGGATGAAACCAGGCGATTATAATCGCTCCTATCATCATTATAATCATAATAAAGCCTTGCGATGCCGCTGGAAGTTCCGAACAAGCAGAAAACTGATGCCACCGAAATAATTGATTCGGTAATTGCTAAATAACCAAAATCGGTTGCACCAAGCAGTCCCTTCCCCTCAATTAGGGGGTAAACAATAAGCTGGAGTAGAGCTGGAAAGGCAGCAAAAAAAGTATATACTGCCGTTAGTTTGAAATGCTCCTTAATATTCAGCATCAATTCAAATTATTGTTATACCGTTTGTTAGGTTATGGCGTTCCAGCCCTGAGCCGTTATGGTTATCTCCTTGCCATCAGGAGTAACAAGTTTTGGCCCATCATTCTTGTGCGAAATATGACCAACAATGCTAACCCCTTCCATTTCTTTAACCTTATTGTGGAGCCCAACCGGCACTGTAAACATCAACTCATAATCCTCTCCACCGCTAAAAGCAGCCACAACAGGATCAATATTCATTTCGTTGGCCATTCGGTGCGTTTCCTGATCAATTGGGATTTTCTCCAGAAAAACTTTACATCCAACCTCCGAATGTTTACAGATATGAAGGAGCTCGCTTGAAAGCCCATCAGAAATATCAATCATGGATGTTGGAACAACCCCCAACTCCGCAAGTAACTCTACAGCAGGCTTCCTAGCCTCTGGCTTAAGTATTCTCTCAAGGATATAATCGTACCCTTCAAGTCTAGGCTGTACGCCAGGGTTACTCTGAAAAACAGCTTTTTCGCGTTCAAGCAGCTGAAGCCCCATGTAGGCAGCACCCAAATCACCTGTAACGCAAATCAGATCGTTCTCCTTTGCCCCGCTCCTGTAACAAATCTTCTCCTTATCGGCGTAGCCAATGGCTGTAACGCTAATCACCATACCAGTTAATGATGCTGTTGTATCTCCTCCAACCAAATCAACCCCGTACATTTTACAAGCAAGGTTCACTCCCTCGTAAAACTCCTCCAAATCTTCAAGGCAAAACCTTTTTGATACTCCAATTGATATTGTAACCTGATGCGGAATAGCATTCATTGCATAAACATCACTCACATTCACAACTACAGCCTTATACCCTAGATGCTTTAGAGGATGATAAACCAAATCGAAATGAATCCCTTCAAGGAGATAATCTGTGGTTACCACCATGTGCTTCCCTTGAGGATCAAGCACAGCAGCATCATCCCCAACGCCTTTTACCGTGGTTTTATTCTTCAGCTTAATGCTCTCTGTTAAATGGTCAATTAGGCGGAATTCACCCATCTCTTGTAATTCTGTTCTTTTCTTATTGTCACTCATTATTTATGAAGATATAAATTTTTCACAAATATAAAAGATAATGCCGTACCTTTGCCGTGTTATGCTTACAAATAACATATAAACACCTGATTAGGATAATAACATGGGAAAATTCAAGTACATTATTAAACCAGAAGATATTAAAGAGCTAGTTCCTCCCAGAGGCTACTGCTACGCATCGGACATGATAACCGTTGAGGGGCATAAGGTGGGCTACATGCATCGCGAGGCCAAGGAGGACGAGGATGATAGCGGTTGGCGATTCTACTCGGGGTTGGAAACCGACGATTACGTTGAGAACGAACACCACTTCATGATGTTTGATGTAAACTACATCGCAAATATTGATCCTGCCATAATTCCATACCTTAAAATGCGAACCGGGACAGAACTTGAAAGGGCCGAAGAAAGTGATGAGTTTCTAAGAATACATGAGTAAAACAACGACCAAAAGAATCCAATAAAACACAACATCCAAAGGCATTGAGCGTAAGAGCAAAAACTCTTTTGCAAATCAGCACTCTTTTTTCTACCTTTGTGCGCTCAAAGAAAACGCATAAACATGCGTATTCTCTTTGATAATCAACAAAATAAATAGTAATAGATATTCTTTATTAAAAGAACATTCAAATGAACGTAACTCACGAAAAAACCGATGCGCTAAATGCATTGCTAACAATTCAAGTTGACCAGAAAGACTACGAACCAAAGGTTGAGCAATCCCTTAAGGATATGCGCAAAAAAGCCGTTATTAAAGGATTTAGACCCGGCAAAGCGCCCGCATCCTTAATTAATAAAATGTATAAAAAGTCGGCCATTCTTGAAGAGGTAAACAAGCTCGTTTCTGAAAATATTTTTAGCTACATCAAGGAGCAGGAACTAAATATTCTGGGCGAACCACTTCCCTCAGAAAAGCAGGAGCCAATTGATTGGGACAATCAAAAGGACTTTACCTTCAATTTCGATTTGGCTATGGCCCCCGAATTTGAGATTAAACTCTCCAAGCGCGACAAGGTTCCTTACTACAGCATTAAGGTAGATGACAAGATGCGCGAAAGCTACATTGAAAGCATACTAGGGCGACATGGAGAGTATCAGCCAGCCGAAATAGCCGATCAGGACAGCTTATTAAAAGCTACCTTAACTGAACTTAATCAGGATGAATCACCGAAGGAAAACGGTGTTTCCGTTGAGGATGGGATGATTTCCGTATCGCTTGTTGCCGATGAGGAGCAGAAAGCCAAATTCAACGGTGCCAAGGTAGGCGATGTTTTTGTTGTTGATGTTACCAAGGCTTTCCCCAACGAAACCGACAGGGCTGCATTGCTCAAGGTTGACAAGGAGGAACTACCCAAGCTTGAACCTCTCTTCCAGGCAACAATTACCGAGGTAAAGCATTACGTTAAAGCCGAAGTTAATCAGGAACTATTCGATAAGCTGTTTGGCGAGGGTACAGTTACCACCGAGGAAGAGTTCCATGAAAAAATTGATGAGGGTATTAAGCAAAGCTTAAAAGGCGAAACCGAGAACAGATTGTACATGGACGTTCGCGACAAGCTAATAAACAAATTTAAGATTGAACTACCAGGTGAATTCCTAATAAGATGGCTTACCGCCATGAACGAAGGTAAATTCACCAAAGAGCAAGTTGAGAAGGAGTACCCTCTATTTGAAAAGGATTTAAAATGGCAGCTTATTCGCGACAAAATTGCCAATGAGCAAGATTTTAAGGTTGAGGAGGAAGAACTAAAAGCTATGGCTAAAGGCTATATTGCAAATCAGATGATGCAGTACGGAATGGGACAGTTACCTGAAGAGTTTATTGACAAATATGCCACCGACCTTATTGCTAAGGATGAGGAACGAAGGAAACTAGCCGAAAGAGTAATTGAAAATAAGGTAATGGACTGGTTAAAGGAAACCATAAAGCTCGATGAGAAAGAGATAGAGTTTGAGAAGTTTAAAGAGCTTAACAACGCATAATTACGAAAACGGGAGAACACTTCTCCCGTTTTTTTGTTTCAAAGCACACAAACTACTTGTAAAAGTTTGGTATATTTAAGCTCAAAATCAAACTAAATCATTATTAAAATATAAAACTACTCAACATGATAAGGAAACCCAACGAATTTGAAAAGTACGCCCTAAGGCATAAGAACATCAGCAGCCTATCAATGCACAGGTACAAATCGATGCATAGCAGCTACATAAACCCAACCATTATTGAGGAGCGCCAGCTTAACGTGGCCACCATGGACGTTTTCTCTCGCCTTATGATGGATAGAATCATTTTCCTTGGCGTACCCATAAACGACGACGTGGCTAATATTATTCAAGCCCAGCTTCTGTTCCTTGAGTCGAGCGACCCAACCAAAGACATTCAGATTTACCTAAACACCCCTGGCGGTAGCGTGTATGCAGGTCTTGGCATTTACGACACCATCCAGTACATCAGCTCTAGCGTAGCAACAATTTGCACAGGCATTGCAGCATCAATGGGTGCAGTTTTACTTTGCGCAGGGGACAAGGGCAAACGTTCAGCTCTTCCTCACTCAAGGGTTATGATTCATCAGCCCATGGGTGGTGCGGAAGGACAAGCATCTGACATTGAAATAACAACCAAACAGATCCTTTCATTACGCAAAGAGCTGTACGAGATTATTGCTGACCACACCGGCAAACCTTTCGATAAGATTGAGAAGGACTCAGACCGCGATTACTGGATGACAGCCGAAGAGGCTAAGAAGTATGGTATGATTGACCAAATACTAAGAAAAAACGAATAGCATTAAGCTTTCAGTTCTGAAATAAAATATCAATAATAACCAGAAGGGGGCAGCATCACTATTTTATAGTTTGCTGCCCCTTTTTGTTTTCAATATGCTAAAAAACACCCTAAGCTAATTTATAGTGAGGATTATAGCCTCTAAAATGTTAATAGTTTGTAAATTTGCCTTTCGATTTTAAATCTAAATTAAATCACGTTATGGCAGAGAAAAAACACGATTCTAAACTATTCGCCGAGTTCCCTCCAGTGTCAACCAAAGAGTGGGAAGAGGTAATACAAAGGGATCTGAAGGGTGCCGACTACGACAAGAAGCTGGTTTGGAAAACCAACGAAGGGTTTAGCGTTAAACCTTACTATCGTGCCGAAGACCTGGAAGACATAAAGAATGCACATGCCTCACCCGGCGATTACCCCTATGTAAGAGGGACAAAGCCTGGAAGCAACGATTGGCTTATCCGTCAGGATTTTGATGCTTGCGATGCTAATATTGCAAACTCAAAAGCTATAGATGCTTTAAAGAAAGGGGCTGATTCTGTTGGATTTATCACCTGCGACGACTGTGAGCCATCGGCTCAGGGCATATCAAAACTCATTCACGGAATCGATCCAACCAAAAACGAAATCAACTTCGTATCAGGATGCAATTCACGTAAAATCTTACCTGAGCTAATCGCAGCATTAAAAGATAGCAACATCGATATAGCGAAAGCTAAAGGATCCTTTGATTACAGCCCGCTTACGGCAATGAGCAAGAATGGGAAATTTTGTGTTGATGCTGAAACTGCCAAAGAGCGCACAAAAGAAGTAATTGAGAAGGGAAGAGACCTTCCCGAATTCAGGCTAATTAACATTGGCGGCGATCTTTTCCGCAATGCAGGATCATCATTGGTGCAAGAGTTGGCATTCTCACTGGCAATGGGTGCCGAGTATATGACATGGTTAACCGACCAGGGCGTTACGCCATGCGAGGCAGCTTCAAAAATGAAATTTACGCTGGCTGTTGGCTCGTCATATTTTATGGAGATAGCCAAGTTCAGAGCAGCCCGCCTACTCTGGTCAAAAGTAGCCGAAGCGTACCTCCCATCCGATATCGAAAGCACAAAAATGTGTATTCATGGTGTAAACAGCCTGTGGAACAAAACAATTTACGATCCTTACGTAAACTTGCTACGTACCACAACCGAGGCCATGTCGGGCGCTTTAGGAGGAGTCCACAGCATGACCGTTGTGCCTTTCGATGCACCTTATCAGGATGCCACCACCATATCGGAACGTATAGCCCGCAACCAGCAGATTATCCTTAAAGAGGAAGCATACTTTGGCAAGGTTATAGATCCATCAGCAGGTAGCTACTATATTGAGCAGCTAACCCAATCTATTGCCAATAACACTTGGGAACTATTCCTTAAGGTTCAGGATATGGGTGGATATTCCGAGGCATTTGCCAAAGAGTTTATTCAAAGTGAGATTAAGGCAGTTGCCCTAAAGCGTGAGAAGGATATGGCAATTCGTCGCGAAACGGTAATTGGAACAAACCAGTTCCCTAATTTTGATGAGGTAGTAGATACTCAGGCAGTGAGCATTGATAATGTTCAAAAACCTGCAGATAAAAAACCAATGGATGCTCTTTTTGAGCCGCTGGTACCATTCCGTGGTTCACAACTATTTGAGGAGCTCCGCTTTAAAACCGACACGGCCAGCAAACGACCTAAGGTATTCATGCTAACATTGGGGAATCTGGCATTCCGCAGAGCTCGCGCGCAGTTTAGCAGCAACTTCTTTGGTTGTGCTGGGTTTGAAGTAGTTGACAATATTGGTTTTAAAACCGTTGAAGAGGGCGTAAAAGCAGCACTGGATGCTAAGGCCGACATTGTTGTTATATGCTCATCAGACGATGAATACGAAACCCTAGCTATTGAAGCATACGAGAAGCTTAAGGATAATGCCATATTTGTTGTGGCGGGCAATCCCGCATGCAAACCAACACTTGAAGAAAAAGGCATAACAAACTTCATAAGCGTGAAGAGTAATGTATTGGAAACGCTAAGGGAGTACCAAAAACAATTAGGAATACTTTAAACACAGGAACCCTGGAACACAGAGATACGGAGACACAGAAATAAAGAAACAGAGGGAATGTCACAAAACGATTACAACATACTAACCGAAGAAGTAATAGCAGCGGCAATAGATGTACACAGGGAATTGGGTCCGGGTTTACTGGAATCTGTTTACCAATCCTGCTTCTGTGAGGAACTTTCTTCTCGAAACATATCCTTTGTATCACAATCCAAACTCCCAATTAATTATAAAGGGAAAAAATTAAATAAAGATTTCATAATTGACATTCTAATTGAAAATAAACTGATTGTTGAGTTGAAGGCGGTTGAAAAAATTCTTCCTGTTCACGAAGTTCAACTAGTCACTTACCTTAAACTATCAGGCAAGAAATTAGGATTGCTAATTAATTTTAACGAGCCACTTCTTAAAAACGGAATTAGACGTAGAATAAATGGCAAAATCTAATCTCTGTGTCTCAGCGCCTCAGTGTTTTAAAAAAAACAAAAACTATGAAACCAGATTTCAAAAAAATAAAGATAACCCAGGAGCATAGTTCCGAGGTAAAGCATGACCCCAACGGGCTGTTTATTACCCCGGAGCAAATTGCTGTTAAGCCTGTTTACAGCAAGGATGACCTGGAGAACATGGAGCACCTGAACTACGCAGCGGGCTTACCCCCATTTCTTCGTGGACCATACAGCACCATGTATGTTAACAGACCATGGACGGTACGCCAGTACGCAGGCTTCTCAACAGCGCAAGAGTCAAACGCATTCTACCGTCGTAACCTGGCTGCAGGCCAAAAAGGGCTATCCGTTGCCTTCGACCTTGCAACCCACAGAGGTTACGATAGCGATCACCCAAGGGTAGTTGGCGATGTGGGAAAAGCTGGCGTAGCCATTGACTCCATTGAGGACATGATGGTTCTTTTCGATGGGATTCCCCTTGAGAAGATGTCTGTTTCAATGACAATGAACGGTGCCGTGCTTCCAATCATGGCATTCTATATTGGAGCGGCACTTGAGCAAGGAGCAACGCTGGAGCAGCTTACCGGAACCATTCAGAACGATATTTTAAAGGAGTTTATGGTGCGTAACACCTACATCTACCCGCCCGACTTCTCCATGAAAATTATTGCTGATATTTTCCAGTACACATCCAAAAACATGCCCAAGTTCAACAGCATCTCCATATCGGGTTACCACATGCAGGAGGCTGGTGCAACTGCCGATATTGAATTGGCTTACACCCTGGCCGATGGACTAGAGTACCTTCGTACCGGAGTAAACGCTGGCATGGATATCGATTCATTTGCCCCTCGCCTATCATTCTTCTGGGCAATTGGTATGAACCACTTTATGGAGATTGCCAAGATGCGTGCCGCACGCTTGCTGTGGGCTAAAATTGTCAAGAAATTTAATCCGAAGAATCCAAAATCGTTGGCTCTCCGCACACACAGCCAAACATCGGGCTGGAGCCTTACTGAGCAGGATCCATTTAATAACGTGGCACGTACCTGCATTGAGGCTATGGCTGCAGCACTTGGGCATACCCAAAGTTTGCACACCAACGCTCTTGATGAGGCCATTGCCCTTCCAACAGATTTCTCTGCACGTATTGCACGAAATACGCAGCTTTACCTTCAGGAAGAAACCCATATAACCAAGGCGGTTGACCCTTGGGCAGGCTCCTACTACGTTGAGAAGCTAACGCACGAGATTGCTCACAAAGCATGGGCATTAATAGAAGAGGTTGAGGAGCTGGGAGGAATGGCCAAGGCCATTGAAACTGGTCTGCCAAAAATGCGCATTGAGGAAGCAGCTGCACGCAAGCAAGCCCGAATCGACTCAGGCAAAGACACCATAGTTGGCATTAACAAGTACCGCTTAGAGAAAGAGGATCCAATTGAGATACTTGATGTTGACAACACGGCTGTTCGCGAGAGCCAGGTTCGCCGTTTAAAGGAGCTAAGAGCAAACAGAGACGAAGCCAAAGTGCAGGAAGCACTAGCAGCTATTACCCATTGCGCCGAGACTGGCAACGGCAATATTCTGGAACTATCGGTTGAAGCAGCCAGACTTAGAGCAACCCTCGGCGAAATTTCCGACGCCTGCGAGAAGGTTGCTGGTAGGTACAAAGCGGCAATCAGATCAATTTCAGGAATCTATTCATCAGAATCTATGGAGGACAAAACATTTAAAGAGGCCCGTGAACTTTGTGAGAAGTTTGCAACGCTTGAAGGCCGCCAACCCCGTATTATGATTGCCAAGATGGGGCAGGATGGGCACGATCGTGGGGCAAAAGTAGTTGCTACAGGTTATGCCGATATCGGGTTTGATGTTGATATTGGACCCCTTTTCCAGACACCTGAAGAGGCAGCAAGACAAGCCGTTGAGAACGATGTTCATATTCTGGGTGTTTCCAGCTTAGCTGCTGGGCATAAAATCCTAGTTCCACAGGTGATGGAAGAGCTTAAGAAGCTAAATCGCGAAGATATTATGGTGATTTGCGGTGGAGTAATTCCTGCACAGGACTACCAGTTCCTTTACGATCAGGGAGTGGTTGCAATTTTTGGCCCCGGAACATCCGTTTCAAAAGCGGGTAAACAAATGATAGAGATCCTGCTGGAAAGGTTTAGTTAGGAAACTTTACAAACTTTTGTTAAAGGGAAAAGTGTAATTTTTACTTATAATTTTTAAAAGCCCTGCCTTACTTAAAATTTGGCAGGGCTTTTTTAATGAATAATATTTCGTAAAAAAGCATTGTCCTCTTTCAAAAAACCATAAAAAACCGAGTTACCCGCATAAAAAATGTTAAAACAACCCATAAATACGTAGTATTCAGGTGTTTTTTTTATTTTTTTTTTAAAAACAGGCTTTTACATTAACAAATAATGTAACTTTGGTAAAGTGTTGTAATTTATTGATAATAAAAACGCAACCACCCAAACCTTACCAAACCTATGTAATAGCTCATGTTTGACTACAAAAGCGACGTTGATAAGAAACTAATAAATAGGCGCGAAATAGTTTTTATAATACTTGCCGGACTATTTTTAGGAACTCTGGCCATGCTGAACATTCTTGGTATATCCAGATACATCCATTTTACTGTAAATATATTCAAACTTGAGATTCCCGTTATGCTCTTTGTGGGCATACTCCCATACCCAATAACGTTTCTTTGTACTGATTTTATAAGTGAACTCTATGGAAAGCATAGGGCCAACATGGTGGTATGGACCGGATTAATACTTAACATTTGGGTTCTTTTTATTCTATGGATTGGCGGCATTCTGCCCCCCGTGCCAGAAATGATGCCCGAAACGGGTCTACCTGCCTATGAAGAAGCTAGCCGTTCTTTCTATCATATTAGAAAATTAACCTTTGGAGCAACGGCCGCTTCAATGATAGCTTATCTAACCGCACAATTTGTAGATGTACACGTTTTCCATTTTGTAAAAAAATTAACTAAGGGCAAGCACCTTTGGCTTCGGAATAATGTTTCAACAATGACCAGCCAAATGGTTGACTCAGTAGCCGTTGTTCTAATCACCTTTTACTATGCTCACGCCATTGATATTCCCGAAGGTAAAACAGTAGCACAAACGCTCATAATATTTATTTTATCAGGTTATCTTTTTAAACTATTCTCCGCATTAATAGATACCATCCCATTTTACTTTGGGGTTAAGTTCCTCTCAAAATACCTCCAGATTAACCCTATGGAAGGTTATCAGAAGAAGAAGAGTGGGTAAAAGTTTTTTGAAAAGCAAATGATTGAAACATGAATAGATATAAACATAAAAATAATGCATTAAGATGGCTCTTCATGATGCCCTAAATATTCGTCGCGATGAAATTGTGCCGGTTTCGTTGCTACTATTTCAATCAGTATTCCTTGGTTTTTTCCTTGGAGCATTCGATGTGGGAGCCAACACGCTATTCCTTAATAGTTTTGAGCAGAGCATGATAGCTAAAGCTTTTGTTATTTCTGGTTTTGTTGGAATAATTCTTACATCAATATACTCCTACTTTCAAAGCAAGGTTAAATTCTCTACCCTTGCGGCAATGAACCTCGCAATCGTATTTGTCATCATTGTTCTACTTCGTGCTGGATACTATTTTAGCGACACCAAATGGCTTGCATTTTCCCTTTTTGTTCTAATGGGTCCATTAAATATTGTTGCACTGGTAGGTTTTTGGGGAACAGTTGGGCGAATTTTCGATTTAAGGCAAGGTAAGCGGATTTTTGGCTTTATTGATACTGGCCAGGTTGTTGGTGTAATTATTAGTTCTCTTTCTATACCTTTCTTAATTACTATTGGTTTTGTAACAAAAGATCTTCTTTACATTAGTGGAGTTAGCATATTTCTAGCCGTTATTTTACAACTAATAATCAGCTCTAAGTATCCTCTTAAACTAAAAGTTAAAGTAATTAAAGAGACCAAAAGTAGTTTTTTTGAAACGCTACGTATTCCATACGTCAGAACCATGGCATTCTTTGTAATATTCTCAATGCTTGTAGCTTTCTTCGTTCATTACCTCTTCCTATCAGTTGCTAGTGAACGTTTTGATAGTGCGGATGAGATGGCAAAATTCTTTGGTGGATTAATGGGTACCTTAACCATTGTAAGCGTTCTGATAAAAACATTTGTATATGGGCCGCTGATGAAAACATACGGATTAAAAGTTAGCCTCCTAATCTCTCCGGCAGTTATGATAATTATAACCACCTGCGCTGCTTTGGTTGGAAGTTTTTTTGGCTACACCCTTGAATCAGCAACATTTACCTTCTTTTTCCTTTTAATTGCCCTTTGTAGATTTTTCCAAAAAGCATTAAAAGACTCCATTGAGGCCCCCGTACTAAAACTCCTTTACCAATCGCTCAATCCGAGTATCAGACACGAAGTTCAAGCAAGGGTTGACGGAACGATAAACGAGATGGCAGCACTCCTATCAGGTATTATACTCACCGTTTTAGGTCTTATCGCTTCTTTCACACTAATTCATTACACTTATGTTCTACTGGGAACAATTCTTGTTTGGGTGATAATCTCTGTGAGTCTTTTCAAAGGGTATCGCAAAACTCTCAAAGATACTCTTGAAAACGCTTCACGTTCAGAAAAAGAATCGGCACCTCCCATACGTTGGCTAGATAATATACCCTCAAAAGAGCTATCTAACAAATATAAGTTAATAGAACTATCAAAGCCCTGGCTGCTAAGCAAGGAGCTTCAGAGTGATCTTAAGCTCTGCGAGACTAGCGATTTGATTGTAGTATGTAATAAAATAAAAGAAATTGGGTTGGTATCTCTTCTTCCTGACATTGAAAAAAGGAATGCAGCAGAGAATGAAAGTCCTAATATAAGCACACTAGAACAGACTATTGATTATTTAAAAGGGTTACACAATGGAACAGACAACATCAATCAAATTACTGAACTAATACAATCAAGGGAGTATACCGATAGGGTTTTAGCTGCTAAATACCTGGGCGCTTCGAAGAATAGTGAAATAAAAAAGAACTTAACCTTCTTGCTTCGGGATATGGTTCCTGCAGTAAAAAGGCAAGCAATATGGGCTGCTCAGGGTAGCCGCTCAAAAGAAATAATCAGCTTTTTAATTGATTTTCTCGACAAAGATTTTTATGCACCAACAGCCCATGCGGCTTTAATAAATTCTGGCGAGATTGGACTTGAGATGCTCATGCTCGCCTTTAACAGAACCGATGCCTCGGCAATTTTTCAGAAGAGAATTCTTAGGGTTGTACCTGAAACAGGTAGCGCCATAGCTTCCAACGTTCTTTTTGAAAAACTTTCCGTTCACTCCCATCTGAAAGGAACCATCCTTGATGGGCTACTGCAATTAAACCTCAGCGCAGATGAAAACGATAGAGTGCAACTTCAGCAAATGATAATTGACCAAACCAGAGTTTGTGCATGGAATCTTAACCTGCTGTACCATTGCCCCCCTGAATCAATTGCACCTAACCTAAAAGATGAGCTTGAACATAACTACACTATAAGCTTGCACAACCTATTTCAACTACTCAAATTGCTTTACGACAGGAGTTCAATAGATGCTGTAGTTGAAAATCTGGATGCTGGTACCGGCGAGAGCATCTCCTTTGCAATAGAACTTCTTGATACGTTTATGGCCGAAGACCTTAAGCCATACATTCTACCTTTGCTAGAAGATTCCTCCCTGGTTAACAAAATATGGGCTCTACAAAACTATTTCCCACTCAGAAGCTACAGTACTGAGGAACTCCTGAAAGCAATAATAAATCGGAATGAGAACCTAATAACAAAATATTCGAAAATATACGCACTAAATGCTTTCAACACCATAGAAAACCTGACCATTACAGCCGATCTTTCCGCACAACTTTTTAATGCCGACAGGGTATTACGACTTATTTCAGCACAAATAATCGCAAATAATAACAAGAACTCATATCTCCAATTAAAACGAAGACTAAAAGACAAGAACAGAGTTGAGCTTGACAGGATGCAGAATGTTATTAGATTAGTAGAGAATGGTACTCTTGACCAGCTCGCATTCTTTAAAAAAACATTTGAGAATGGCAACTTCTTAACTCCGCTCTTCTGGCTTTACAACTCATCCCCAATGAAAATATCAAGCATCAATCTATTCGGACTAGGACTTTTTAGAAACGAGAGCCATGTTATCCTTATTGAAAACGGTGAGCTTCGTTTGCACAAGAATAACAATCCGCTGAAAGTTTACAAACGAGGGGATATAGTACGAACAAATGAACTTAACAAGGAAGCATTCAGCATAATATCAGGACTAAATACAATAATACACTACATTGATTATAAAAAGATTTCGGCAAATGTATATGACAATGATTTTCTATCAGAGTTTCTGGCTGGGAAAACAGTAATCGTTTAAGTTAAATTATAGTTAACTCTTAATTCTTTTCTCAATGAAACAATCATCCATTTTTCAGCAACTAATATACAACATCGTATTTCCGGTAGTTTTGGCACTACTAATACTTGGGGTATTCAATTTCAGGAATACCCGCCAAATGCTCACTGAGCATAGGGAGATGAGAAATTTCCTAATTTCTGACGAGCTTGTTCAGGTCCTCCGATTCCAGGACATCACCCTCCAACTTTTAGAGACCCAATTGGATGATAAACTTGAGAAGGTTAGCAACGAGGTTATAACAAAACACCTTGTTAATACAAAAAATATTGAAAGCTACGATCTTTCCCAACTAAGAGAGACTCTGAAATTAGACCCTGATTTATACGACCTTTATATAATTGATACAAACGGCACAATAGTTAACTCAACATTTGAACAGGACCTGGGTCTAAACCTATTCGATTTTGGAAGTAAACATGAAAAGCACATCCGTAATGTGTTCAAAAGGGGAGATTTTGTAAGCGAGCGCTTCACCATTGAATCTAATACTAGAAGGCTAAAAAAATACACATACCAGCCCACCCTGAATAACAACTATATCTTTGAGCTAGGGCTCTACTCTCCCGATGCCGATGAAGTTATCGGAATAATTAAGGGGATTCTTGAAGAAGCTTGGAAAAAACATAGCAGCATACTATCCGCTGAACTCTTTATGAACGAGGATGATCCATTCTCCCTTACAAAAACAGACAAACTTGATGAGGAGGAGAAGGAGTTCCTTATTGAACGGTTTAAGCAGAAAGATAGCGTTACTGTTGAAAAAAGGGTTAATGGCAGGTACCTTTCCTATCAGTACATGTTCAATGAATTGAATAACTCTGGACTTTACAAGGGCTCCGTAATTAGAATCTCATCTGATAGAACCGATGAGATATACGCAGAACTAAAGCGTATGCTTTTATTTATTGGCGTATTCCTATTTGTCTTGCTGCTCATCATATTTCTTATATACAGAAAAACACGCGTAATTACCAACCCTATAAAAAAACTCGTTGAGCATGTTAACAGGGTTTCAAACGGAAACCTAAGCGAAAGAGCCGAAGTGTCAGGCAGTACGGAGATTATAACCCTCTCCATGCGATTCAATAAAATGATTACTGAACTAGAGAGCCTTTACAACGACCTTGAGCAAAAGGTACGCGACAGAACCGCAGAGGTTGTTGCACAAAAGGCAGAAATTGAAGCCCAACGCGACCTGCTGGCTGAACAGCAAAAACACATTATTGATAGCATACAGTATTCTAAACGACTGCAGAATGCAATTCTTCCAACAACCTCTTTTATCCAGGAGCTCTTCCCAGAATCCTTCGTATTGTACATACCAAAAGACATAATAAGTGGTGATTTCTACTGGTTTCATCAGAATGGGAACAAGCACTACTTCTCCGCCATTGACTGCACAGGGCATGGAGTACCAGGCGCTTTAGTATCAATGGTAGGGCAAAACTGGCTAAACTACGCTGTTAAAGACTTAAACCTACAAAAACCCTCCGATATACTCGATGCCCTGAATGATGGCGTAATGTCAACATTCAAAGAGCGCGACGACGATACTTCCGTTAAGGACGGAATGGATCTGGCCCTGTGCTGTATCAACTATAATAACATGACCCTTGAGTACGCAGGTGCATACAACCCTGTTGTAATAATTAGCAATGGTGAGGTATCACAAATTAAGGGCGATAAATTCCCAATAGGCGCATTCTTTAGAGGAATAAAAGGAAAATTTAAAAACCATGAAGTTACAGTTAGTAAAGGTGATGTAATTTACGTGTTCTCCGATGGTTTTCAAGACCAGTTTGGCGGCGAAAGGGATCAAAAATACATGATAAAACGTTTCAGACAATTACTTTTTGATATTCACCATAAACCAATGGATGAGCAGAAACAAATACTCGAAAGCACAATAAATCAATGGATGGGTAACTATGAGCAAGTAGATGATATAACAGTAATCGGTATTAAAGTTTAAGCAAATGTCCGAGATAAAAATAGCACTTTGGCACTCCGCTCAGAATAAGGATTCTGAAGTGTTTTTAAATCATTTTCAGGATGATTTAAGAAGGTGCATGCTGCGTTTAGGCAAACAGGCTAGCATATACCAAAACACAGAGGTTGATAGCAGTTTTAAGATAGTTATTCTATCTAATGCTGATAACATAGAGACCCAAACAGAACCATGGTATGCTCAACTTGTTAAGGACTCCAACGCTCTTGTGCTAATTTTATCACCGCTAGATAATGACATCATTAACAACCTAAAATTCTCAACTGTTTACCCTTTCTGGGAAAAAGTGTTTGAAACCGGTGAACTCCTAAATATCCGAAGAGATATACATACCACCCAAGCCAAATATTGGGAGAAGATTACAGATATCTCATTCCGTTTAATTAGCGAAAAGAATAAGAAGAATAATCCACAAACAACCAAAACGGTTTACTTATCACAGGGTGATATTTACCTGAGTACAGATAGGGAGAATATTAAACGTGACTTAAATGATATTGGTTTCACAGTACTCCCCGATAAACCATTTAGCTCTGATATTAATGAGTGCACTTCTCAAATAATACAGTGTCTTGACAAAACTGAGCTAATTATAAATATTGTACCACCAATATATACGCCCTTCTTTTTAAACCAACATCTATCACTAGCCGAACACCAGTGCAATGTTACCGCAGAGTATATAAAGAAGAAGCCTAACTCAAAAAGGATTATCTGGATTCCCTCAACCTATGAAATATCCGATGAAGAGAATCAAATTTTTGTTGAGAAACTTCAGCGCGATCATGATCAAACATTGCAAACAACGGTACTTAAAACATCAATAGAGGAACTTAAAAAATACTACAAGAGCATACTGAATAAGGGTATCAGTAAAACAGAAATTACACCCGAGAACCTAGGCGCATACATAATACTAGATTCAATGGATAACGGAATACGCAAAGGAGTTCAGGTATTGCTAGAGCGAAAGGTGAATTCTATTAAAGATAATTTTTCAGGAATAACCTATAAACAGCATCTTACAAATCTTGCTAATGCAAGAAATGTTATAATATGCTACTCTTCCCAGAATGAACAGTGGCTTGCAGTTAAAATTAACGACGTCCTCAAATCAAGAGGGATGGGGTCATACAGAAAAATTGACAATCTAATTCTTTACCTCACCGAGGATATTAAAATATCAAGCAAACACAAAAGTGCATTCAGCAAAATAGTAAGGAATATGGATGAGCTTTCAACATTACAAATTAATGAAAATTAACCCAAACATATTGTAACCCATGGATACAATATCCAGTCAGAAAAAAGTTGGGCAGCAGCTATTCAACCCATTTCCAGGCCTCAGGCCGTTTCACCCCGAAGAAGCACATCTGTTCTTTGGAAGGGATGGGCAAAGCGAAGAGATTTTAGAGAACCTGTCAAAAAACAAGTTTGCTGGCATACTAGGGGCATCGGGTTCTGGCAAATCGTCATTAATATACTGCGGGTTGCTTCCAATTCTATACGGTGGTTTCCTACATAACGGCAGGTCAAAGTGGCGAGTTTCCATTACCCGACCGGGCCTGGCACCAACAGACAATCTTGCAAAGTCTATTGCCGAAACTTTTACCGACTCAAAGGAGAAGACAGACATTGATACTGATTCGTTAATTAATCAGGCGCTACTAAATCGCTCATCGGATGGCATTCAAAATCTTATAAATCAGTATGGAATTAAAAACGATGAGAACGTACTAATTCTTGTCGACCAATTTGAAGAACTTTTTAGATACCAGTACTCAGAAAAGGATAGCGATGCTCTGGATAAAGTTGATCACTTTATAAACCTACTTGTGAGTGCCGTTAAACAGCAAGAATTGCCCATATATATTGTAATCACCATGCGTTCAGACTTTATTGGCGATTGCTCTCCATTCCAGCAACTTACCCGACTAATAAACGATAGCCACTACCTTATCCCGCGGATGACCCGTAATGACTTTCGCAAAGCGATTACGGGCCCCATAGCTGTTGCAGGAGGCCAAATATCCGATCAGCTCGTTCAACTCCTGCTTAATGAGATGGGGAACAACCCTGATCATCTTCCGGTTCTTCAGCATGCATTAATGCGTACTTGGGACTACTGGGTAAACAATAGCAACACAAATATGCCAATGGGCATAACAGAGTATGAAGCCATAGGAAGGTTAGAGCTTGCTCTATCTAACCATGCCAACGATGCATATTACGAACTCACTGTTGACCAAAAACGAACCTGTGAGATTATTCTAAAATCCTTAACTGAAAAGGGTGCCGATAACAGAGGCATACGTAGACCCACCCCAGTTTGGGAGTTAGCACAAATTGCCGAAACAACCTCGGCTGAAGTAATATCGGTTGTTGAAGTGTTCAGAAGAGGCGACAGAACGTTCCTCACCCCGCCGCCAAATATTGAGCTTAATGAGAATTCTCTCATTGATATCTCCCATGAGAGTTTAATGCGCGTGTGGGATAAGCTCAAAATTTGGGTTGAAGATGAAGCTAATGCAGTAAAAATGTACCTGAGGCTTGCCGAATCAGCCGAGTTATATAGCGAGGGGAAAGCAAACCTATGGGGACCACCCGATTTGCAGCTGGCTCTCACCTGGCGCGAAAAGCAAAAGCCAAACCTACCCTGGGCAACACGCTATCATCCCGCTTTTGAGAGAACAATGGTTTATCTCAAAACCAGCGAGGAGGAGTATATAGCTGAAGAGGAGAATAAAATTAGGCTGCAAAAACGCGCATTACGACGCTCAAGAATAGTTGCACTGATACTCGGTACAGCTGGGATGATATCAATAGGATTGGGAATACTGGCTCTAATTCAACGACAGGATGCAATACAAGCTAGCAACAGGGCCATTGAGCAGGAGCAAATTGCCATTAATCAGGCAGAACTTGCAGAGCAACAACGAATACTTGCTGAAGAAAGCGAAAAGGAGGCCAGAGAGCAGAGAGATCAAGCTGAAGAAAATCGAAAGCAAGCCGAAGAGCAGAGGCTCATTGCACAGCGCAACCTTAATGAAGCCGACAGGCAACAAAGAATTGCAACGCAAAGAGAGAAGGAGGCTCAGGATCAACGCATTATTGCTGAACTAAACGAAAAATTAGCCATTGAACAGCAAGAACTTGCCGAGCAGGCGAGCCGTGATGCGGAACGAAGGAGGATGCTTTCAATAGCGCAATCAATGGCAGTTAGAAGCGAGCAAATGAGAACCGATACCATGCTTAAAGGGATCCTCGCTCACCAAGCTTACCATTTCAATGAGATTTTTGAAGGATCAAATTTCAACCCTGATATTTTCAAAGCTCTCTACTCAGGCTTAAGCTTCTTTAAGGGGGAAGGGTACAATGTTTATCCGAACCATACAAGCATGGTTAGAACTATTCTGGAGGTTGACAACAACTACTTCACGGCAGGAAGTGACGGGCAGATATCCCAATTAACATCAAACTGGGAAAGCCAACTGGGAATTGTTAAAAATCTTGGAATTATAAAAAGAATTACTAATCACAACAACTCGCTTTACGGAGCAACGAATAATGGAATCTTAGAATACGATTTAAAAACGAAGGAAACAAACTTCTTCAACTATTCTAACCCTGAAATAAAAAACCTCTTTATTAACCAAAACGGGCAGTTCATAATAGTATCTGATAAAAGCGTTTCTATCTCCGATGGATTTGGCAAAGCACCAAAACAAATTTTCACTTCGGATGCAACTATCAACGCTTCACTTTACATTCCTAATAGTGAGGTAATTCTTTTAGCTTTTAACAACGGAGAAATATCTGTCCTAAACAAAAAGGAGAGTGGAGAATTCTCTAGCAGTAGATTTGCATCAATACCAGAAAGTAACTGGGGGGAAATAGGATACAACCCTAAAAGAAACATCCTGGCTGGTGGTTTTGGAAATAATCAGGGAGCGGTTTACCTCTGGAATTATCAAACGGGATCATTGCTATCTGTGCTGCGGGGGCACAAGGCTAAAATAACAGGAGTAGCATTCTCATCCCAAGGCAATTTAATGGCTACATCAAGCTACGATGGTACCGTTAGGCTTTGGAATCTTGACGACTTGAACATATTACCAGTCGTTTTTGATGATCACGAATCATGGGTTACAGCAATTGATTTTAGCCGCGACGGCAGCTACGTTATTTCCGGGGGCAGAAACGGAAAAGTAATGGCATTCCCAACTATTGTAAACTCAATGGTTAAGGAGTACTGCGATCACCTTACACGCAGCTTCACACCTGAGGAATGGTCCAGCTACGTTGGAGAAGATATCCCATTTAATCCTACTAAATGCAACGATTAAAATGAAGTACTTAATTGCAACCATATTAATTTTACTGACCATAAGCATAAGAGGGCTCTCACAAACAAACTGCTCTGAACAGCTCCGTCAGGCCGAAAGACGTTTCGATGAGGGTTTGCTTGAGGTTATTCCATCAATGATTAAACCATGTATGGATTCTGGCTTCACCAAAGAAGAGAAGGTTAACGCCTATAAACTTCTGATAGAAACCTTCATCTTTAGCAATAACATGCAGGAAGCCGACAAATTCATGTATAAATTCCTACGAGAATTTCCCGAGCATAGCATCTCCCCCTCTGACCCCAAGGAATTTGTAAATCTTTACAGTACCTACCGGACTGAACCCATACTTCGAATTGAACCTTATCTGGGAGTAAACTATAGCATGCCCCACGTTTTCGAATACTACGGGCTTGGCGATCTTAATAGCAGCGTCCCTGAGTACTACTCTAACCTTGGGGTATCTGCTGGGGTTAATTACACCGATGAATTTTACGAAGGTATTGACGGTTCCTTTGGGCTGGCATTCCACTATAACAGGGTTGGTTACTACTATGAAGTGTACGATTTTACCTACATAGAGGGAACATATACAGATTTCTACATCGGACTTCCCCTGTCAGCCAGATACAATTTTCATTTAAGAGATTTTGAGATGTTTGCTAAGGGGGGGGTTGAAGCCCAATACCTAATATACTCAAGTAACGGTTTAACCCGTGGGTTCTATAGCGGTGAAGACAACCTTGTTGGAACCGTAAACCTCACTGATTATCATAGAAAGCTCGATGTGCGCCCTTTTATTGGCGTTGGTTTCAGCCCTCAATTTGGAAATATAAAGCTTCTAATAGATACAGGATTTCGCTTTGGGACAATTGTGCCCGTCAACAAGGATAAACGCTATTCCAATAACGAGCTAAGCGAGAAGTATTATATGATTGAGGATAAGTGGATTTATAATCACTTCTACTTAAATATTTCCTATGTATTCTCAATATACAAACCCAAAAAGATCAGGTAAAGATGAGAAAAACAATTGCTATCATAAGCCTGTTTATCATGTTATCATCATGCAAACAAACCATATCCGATTTTCAGTACGATAACTTTCTAAAGTACTTTGGGAGCGGTTCTGGAAGCTACGGGTACGATATTGCTGAACTTACGGACGGAGGGTATATTATTACTGGTACCGATAACTCTTCGCAACTCCAAACACAGGCACTTATTGTTCGAACAGACAAAGCAGGAAACTCCTTATGGAACAGGAACTATGGGTCTGAGCATAATGAGGAGGGCAAAGTTATCAGTATGTTAGAGGGGGATATAGTTGTTGCTGGCAATCAGACCAATTACATAACAGGAACCTCTGAAGCATTCCTATTAAGAGTTAGCATTAATGG
Source organism: Bacteroidales bacterium (assembly GCA_046542995.1). Classification (GTDB taxonomy): domain Bacteria; phylum Bacteroidota; class Bacteroidia; order Bacteroidales; family Tenuifilaceae; genus Perlabentimonas. The sequence continues at coordinate 15,003 of JBKHAH010000012.1, read as the reverse complement.
CGATTCCCTCAGTTTTCATTCCTATGGTGGAGATATGAATGTTGTTTTACACCACATGGGCATACATAATAGTAACATATACATCGCTGGAGAAATTTACGAAAGCAATCCACAAACGGCTAACTACTACATTGCATGTATCAATCCACAGGGAGAAATACTCTGGCAAAGAGTTTACGGGAATAGCAATGGAAGGCAAGCGTACAAAAAAATATTTTTTAGCGATGATGGCAGCATTTCAACTATCGGAATCAATAATGCCTTAACTGGTAGCGAATTCTCTCATATTTCCTATACTGAGCTGAATAACCTAGGGATTCCAACTGGGGGTCTACATATACCTTTAGATAAAAGCCAAGATTTTGGCGATGCAATCTCCACAAACAACAATTTCTATATACTATATTCAACCCTATCGGAACAATCAACAAATAATCATATAACAAAAATTTGCGACGGAAGTATTTGCTGGAATATCGATTTAGAAAATACAGGAAGAGGAACATCATTTGCTATGATCAACGATAATACTTTCCTCTTATCAACTACCCATAATGAACTTGCAACTTTTAATACCATCGGGTTTTCCCAAAATGGTGAGACTCTCTCTGTTGAAGAATTAAAATCTTTTCCAGGCGAGGTATATAGAACTACTAGCACTGAAGATGGAGGAATTATAGCCATTGGTGCAACCTCTGTTGCTGAAGGAGGAATGGTCCGTTTGATAAGAACCAACGCGGAGCTTTACCTTTTAAACCCTTAAAAGAGTGAGATATGAAGAAGATAAATAAGATGTTAAGCTTGGTTGCCCTAGCTACCATATTTACTTTTGCAGGGCACGCACAAACGCAGTTCAATGTTACCGGAGGTGGCTCATACTGCGAGGGTGGAAGCGGCCTAGAGATTGGTCTTGATGGCAGTGAAGACACTAAAGAATATGAGCTTTACCTAGATGACTCTTCAACAGGTATAACAGAACCAGGCGACGGCAATGCAATAACATTTGGGTTACAAACTTCGGAAGGAACTTATACCGTAAAACTAGTTGACTCAGGAACATTTATGGATGGCACAGCTGAGATTACAATTGATCCAATACTCACCCCCAGCGTAAGCATCTCCGCCTCTCAATCAGAATCAATTTGCGAAGGGACTGAGGTAACCTTCACTGCCACTCCAACCAATGGGGGTGCTAGCCCAGAATACCAGTGGAAGCTAAATGGAAGCAACGTTGGAACAGATCAAACCACCTACTCCAATTCCTCTCTCACTGATGGAGATAATGTTTCCTGCGTGATGACATCTAGCGAAACGTGTACATCTGAAAACCCCGTAACATCCAACGTGATTACTATGGTGGTAACCACGAATGTGACCCCCAGCGTAAGCATCTCCGCCTCTCCATCAGAATCAATTTGCGAAGGGACTGAGGTAACCTTCACTGCCACTCCAACCAATGGGGGTGCTAGCCCAGAATACCAGTGGAAGCTAAATGGAAGCAACGTTGGAACAGATCAAACCACCTACTCCAATTCCTCTCTCACTGATGGAGATAATGTTTCCTGCGTGATGACATCAAGCGAAGCATGTGTTACCCAAAGCGATGCCACGAGCAATTTAATAACAATGGCTGTAAGCCCAACATCGGTTGGAGGGAATGTAACTGGTGGAGGTACAATTGCATCTGGCGCCACAAGCGGAGAATTAACCCTGTCGGGACACGTAGGTGCAGTGCAAAGATGGCAATACTCAATAGATGGTTGGGGCTCAGAGAATGATATAGCGCATACTGGAGAAACATACACATCAGAAGCATTAACACAAACAACAGAGTTTAGGGCAGTTGTTAAAAGCGGGGCATGTGACGAAGCCAACTCAACTGCCACAACAGTTACAGTTGATGAGGATGCTCCAACCGTTACTTTAACCTCAGTAGATGGAGCATTTACCACAAATTCTCCATTCACTGTTAACTTTGAATTTAACGAGAATGTGGTTGGCTTTGATGATAATGATATTGAAGTACATAATGGTGATGTTACCGATTTTGGAGGAGCGGGTGATGCTTACTGGGCAGAAATCACCCCAACTAATCCTGGCACAGTTGCCATCAGCGTCCCAGAAAAGGTCTGCACCGACATCGCAGGAAACGATAATGAGGCCTCCGATACATTGGAGGTTGATTATGACATTACAGAAGAGTACGAATTAACTGAAGTAACCATTCAGTCGGATAATATGTATAGCACATCGCTTGCTAAAGAAGGTAACGAGATAACTATAAACTTTACATCACCCAGAATATTAGACCCTGATCAACTATTTGTTACCATAGCAGGGCAAACAGCAACCGTTTCAATATCATCGCCATATAATGAAGGGAGCGCCACCTACGAAATGACCGCCTCGGAATCCGAAGGGGTTATTCCTTTTAGCATAGCGCATAAGGATAATCATGGAAATACGGGAACTACAGCTATAAGCACTACTAATGCCAGCAGCGTTACCTTTGATAGAACGCCGCCCAACGCACCAAACTTCACAGGCGCATCAACAGCCTCACCAACACAAAACAGACGACCAACCTGGGTATGGGAATCTACCGATGCTGTGGATGGAAGTGACAACTATCGATATAAGATTAACGATAACAATCTCTCATTGGGTGCAACGGAAACAACCGAAACTAGCTACCAGCCCGCTAGCGACCTTTCAGATGGGACACATACTTTATACGTGCAGGAGCGCGATGATGCTGGCAACTGGTCGCCTAGCGGAAGCCTAGAAATTGTGGTTGATAATATTACAGAAACACCTACCCTTATACAACCCGCACAGAACACCACCAGTGGCGTAAACTTAAATATTGAATTTACCCTACCTGAGGATGCCATGTCAGGTACAGTTAAATTGATATTTGTTTGTACCTCAAACATAATAGAGACTGTTCAGGATCGCGTTGTGGTCTTTAATTCAAATTTTGAGGGGGCTGGCACCCACAGTACAACCCTTAATGCAGAAGACCTTGAGGATAATGCGAATGTAGAAAATGTATATACTGAGCCAAGCTCTGGCTATCCTCCTAAACTTTTCTACGGCGAATCCTACGAGGTAACCATTGAGTACCAAGATATTCTAGGAAATCCAAAAGCCAGTGTTACCAATACAGACTTCTTCTATGGAAACCCCACAGCCGATATAATTGAAATAGATCCTAACCCAAGAAATACTCATGTAGGAATTGTTGATGTTGGTTTTAGCAGAAAGGTAAAGTATGCCACCGTTACTTGGGATGATTTCACCCTAACCCGTAATGGCACAAATGTTACCCTAACTGGCCTACCCGATATTACTTACTCTGAGGTTGATGGCGAAACAGCACAAACATTTCACCTTGATTTAGAAAGCCTTACCGCCGATGAGGGTGACTACACCCTAACCCTTGCAGCGAGTGGCTCTGGAATTGTTGATGAGCAGGACAACCCCTTACTTGATGATGCAAGTATCAGCTGGACATGCGATATAACTCCACCAACAGTTAGCCTTAACGCCAATGTTTCAAGCCCAACAAATGAAGAATCATTCACAGTAACAGCAACCATTAGCAAACCCACCGATTCTTTTACTCAAAGCATTATTGAGGTGAGCAATGCAAGCATCATATCTTTTACTGAGGAGAACTCAACCACCTACACTTTTACAGTTGAAGCAAGCGCAGAGGGTCTAATTACCATTCAAGTGCCAGAACAATCCTTTATGGATATGGTAGGCAACGAGAATCAAACAATTACCAAAACTAGCATTATATACGATAATACACGCCCTATTCCGAGCATAACAAGCTCATTAGAAAGCCCTACAAATGAAACAACCATACCAATAACGGTCGATTTTGGAGAGCTGGTTGATGGGTTTGATGAAGATAGTGTTAACATAGACGGAGGTTCGGCCCCCTTTAGCATCGAGAGTTTTAGCACAACGAATAACAAGGTTTTCACATTCAACATTCTTGCTACCGACCCAACAAACCATACAACAGCTACTTTCGTAGTTGAGATACCAGAGGCGGTTTGTAGTGATATTGCATCAAATACAAATGAATTATCTGATTTCACTATTGATTTCGATAGTACTACCCCTGAACTTAACAACGTTAACATAGTATCCAACCATACCAACAATAAATGGGTAAGAGTTGGAAAAAAAGTAACCCTTTCCTTTGAAGCCCAAAAAACAATTAAGGATGTGGTGGTTACCATTAACGAACAGAATGTAACGGCACTATTCGAAGGAGGGGTATGGACAGCCTCATACACATTCACCGATGATGATACCGACGAAGGAACTGTTCCCTTTTCTATTGATTTTAATGATTTGGCAGGGAATAGTGGAACGCAGATAACCCACCAAAACTTTGGCGGAAACAACGTTACATTTGACAAAACCAAACCAGTAATAGCCAATGTTAGCATATCAACAGACAATCATTCTGGTATTTATGCCATGCCAAATGATTGGGCTAATGTAAGCTTTACTACTGATGACGGAGATGCTATCATTAGTGCTAAAATTAGGGGGATTACAGCAGATGTTTCAGGCGGGGCTACTCTAACTGCTTCTCGGCAAATGACAGGAACGGATCCCGAAGGGTTCATAACTTTCAGTATTACTGCCACCGATTTGGCAGGCAATGTTAGCGAGCCAGCAACTGCAACTCACGATGACACATGGGTAATATTTGACAAAACACCACCTGAAATAACCTCTGTTACAACGGAACCAGGAACATATAAGGTTGGTGATGAAATTTCAATCATAGTCCACGCTGATGATGATATTTACACAGCAAGCTCCCTTGAGGTAAACAGTCAGGCAATTCCGTCAGGGAACTTAGTTAACAACCACAACAATAGTTACACGGTTATCTATGCTATATCGGAAAACGATCCTCAACATTCAGGGGTGGTATCGTTACCAGTCAGCATTGAGTTATCGGACATGGCAGGGAACACCAATCCCGAAGAAACTTCAGCTAATGTAACCAGCGAAAGCGTAACTATCGACTCTCAAACTCCACAAATAGCTAGCATAACTAGCAATGCCGAGGTTGTTGGCAACCTCATAATTGGTGATGCCATAGAGTTTACCCTCACACCAGAAAACAATGAGGTTGACTTAAATATATTCCCCGAAGAGTATAACAACAAACCACTTGAATGGGAAGCAAACACAGATGGCTCCATTTACACCGCAGTCTACCAAGTGGAACCAGACGATACAGACAATGTTACCCCCTTACAATTAGGAGAAGTAACCCTGGTTGATGCTGCAGGAAATATAAGTAATCCTGTTTTATACAATGATATTCAAAAGAGTATTTATGGTAATAAGCCAACCGTATCAATAATTGGTTCAACATCCCAATGCTACAGCAACAATTCAAGCATCCCAATTTCTTTTGAACTAACAGGATATCAACCTTTTGCTCTCACTTATAAAGTAGAATCAAACACATATGGCCCAATAGATATTCCCGATATAAACTATAGCACAACTATTGATAATTTGGAGGTCGGGGAACATACAGTCTCTTTAAACTACCTGGAAGATAATCCAGGAAACTTTAACAACATTGCAAATCAGGAGGCCACTATTACTATTATGCCATTGCCAAATATTGTTTTTGATGTAACCTCATCTCCATTTAATAAGGACGAGCAACCCGTAAACTTATCTCTTTTTGTAAATCCCACAGGTGGTACCTTTTCAGGAACAGGTGTAGGTACTGATGGGTATTTTTACCCTCAGTTAATAGACGAAGAAGACTATGATGAGCCCATTAGAATAACATACACCTACACCGATACCGAGGGGAATGGATGTACCAATACAGCTACCTACGACGTGGTTGTCTCGGACAAGGGCGCTTCAATGTCGGTTGTGAATCCAGCTTACTGTAATTACCACGAGCCGTTTACGGTTACCGGATCTAATCCAATTGATGCAATTGGCGAATTTAACGTTAATTCACCCACTGGCTGGTCAGCTGAAGGTAACATTCTAACAATAACTCCCGGAGAGCTAGATCCTGGCGATTATGAAATTACATACAGCTACCAGGACGAAGGTGTTACATACCAAGCATCGAGAAACTTCACGCTGGATGCCGCTAGTGAAGAGATTGATTTTGGAACTCTTGAACCTAGCTACTGTAAAGACTCCCCAGCAATTACGCTTTCGGCAATAAATGCAAATCCTGCTGGTGGCACGCACTACTATGAGGGCCCCGCTGAAGGCTTCACATTTATCCCAGGAACTAGCACTGCAACATTAGTCCCATCATCCATAGAAGCCGGGCAGACATACCAAATAACTTACCATTATGTAACAGCATTTGGTTGTAGTTCCGATACAATTAATCACTCAACACAAATTAATCCTTTGCCAGAGTTAGACTTTACGCTTCAAGACAATTACAATTATGACCAGGAGCCAATTCTATTATCAGGCAACGAACCTGATGGCACTTTTAGCGGAACAGGGGTTAGCGACAATACGCTATATCCAAACTTAATTACGCCGGGTCCAAATCATACATCTACGGGTACTCCATTTACGGTATTATATTCATACACCAACCCAGCCACGCAATGTTCAAATTCAGTTTCTGAAACCTCATACGTTAGGGAGGCAAACGAAACAATTGAAGGCCTGAATAATGAGTATTGTTACTCAGAAGATGTAATGGAAATATCATGCACGCCTGAGGGTTTTTCCGATTTGGAGGGAACTTTTGTTAGCAATAAGGGTGGTATTACTTCAACTGGTTTTAATCAGGCCAACTACAGCATTCCTGATGCTGGGGTGGGTATTGACACGGTTTTCTTTAGATATACTATTGGTGATACAGAATACGAAGTTTTCAAACGGGTCCTCATCGACTCAATTGGTCCTGTCAGCATTAATGGTCTTGAACCAAATTACTGCAACAATGAATCGCAACAAATAATTGTAGGTGACAATGGCAACCATGGTCAGGGTATTGGCAACTTTTCGTACACGGGTACTGGTGATGCTTTTGGGAATGCTGGCAACCTTGCCTATTTCTCACCCATTATTGAAACACCAGGTAATTATGAGATAACCTATACCTACCAATCAAGCATATCAAGCTGCCAAAGTGAGATAACAATGCCAGTGGATATAAATCCTATACCTGAGGTACACTTTAATGTTTCGCAAGCATGTAGCGATTTAACAACAGATCCAGTTGCATTCATAAACAATACAATCTCTGAGGATGAGGTTGCTGAATGGCTATGGAATTTTAACGGCGAGGGTGAATCCTCTGATTTTGAACCCAGTTTCCTCTTCCAATCATCAGGCGATAAACTTATCTCGCTCACTGCAACAACAACTAATGGTTGTAGTTCTCAGCTGGACTCAACTGTGCTCGTTGGAGTAATACCAAAAGCAAACTTTACCTGGCAAAACGAATGCCTAACTCAACAGGAAACAGAATTCTTAGCAACCTCTGAGGAAACGAATATTGCCAACTATAAATGGGTAATTAATGATGATCTTGAGTTTGAAGGGGCAGAGCTCACATCAATTAACTACCTTTTCTCTGAAATTGGATCGCAAGAGGTTAAGTTAGTTCTAACCTCATTTGACAGTTGTAAGGACTCCATTACCAAGCAAGTATTTATCCATCCGCTTATACAAATGTCTGAATTGCCCAACAATGTTTACCATGAAGATTTTGAGGCGGGGTATGGAAATTGGATTGCCCGAAGCATTACAGATGAAGGTCATTTTAGCTGGGAGCACGGAACTCCCGAAGGGAGTATTATTAACAATGCAGCATCAGGCGAAAACTCATGGTTCACAAATATTGATTTTTCAAACCAAATGATAGAATCTTCTGAGGTAGTTAGCCCTTGCTACGATTTTAGCGGACTGGATAAGCCTATGATTAAATTTAACATTTGGTCATCGCCAGATCCTGGCCGCGACGGGGCAGTGATGCAATATTCTCTTAACCAGGGTGCTACATGGCATAATTTGGGAGATATTAACACTGGGGTAAACTGGTTTAATTCATCAACCATACAAAGCAGGCCTGCTAATCAGTTTATTGGATGGAGCAATTTTCAAATGGATGGCTGGGAAAGTGCCAGGCTTAGCCTCGACGTAATTAAAAACGAGCCCAACGTTCGATTTAGAATAGCCTACGCTGCCGATGGCAATGCCATTAATGAGTTTAACGGCTTCGCATTTGATGATGTATGGATTGGGGACCGTGAGCAAAAAGTACTTTTAGAGTACTTTACAAACACTAATATTGCAAACTCAGAAGCATCAAACCAGAATATTGTTGACCTAGAGAACCTGAATAGCAGTGATATTGTACCAATACACTACCACACATCATCCCCTGCAAACGATCCGGTTCACGACATGTTTCCAACAGCCATGAACGCCAGAGAAGTTTTTTATGGGGTTTCAAACTTACCCTTCGCTCTTATAAACGGAACAAACCCGTTATCTTTCGATAATTTTTCAACCAACCAGAATGCCATTGAGGTAAGTTCACTTAAAGATTCACCATTCTCTATCGATTTAGATGCATATTATACCGATAAGATAGATATTGAAGTTACACTAACATCTAATGAGGAGATTAACAACAATGATATCTTACTACAATGCGCACTTGTTCAGCCAACTGTTAATGTTACCGAGAGTGCATCAAGTGGCGAAACCATCTTCTATAATGTTGCCAGAGAGTTCTTGCCAAATTCCGGGGGGACTAGCCTTAAGAGTAACTGGGAACCAAACGAGAACCAATCGTTAACGCTTTCGTGGGACCCTCAATCTGAACAGATTCTGAATAAAACCGAGGTTGTTGTGTTTATTCAAAGCATTAATGATAAAACCATCCATCAAAGTGAATCTATAGGTCTTTGGACTTTAACATCCAATCCTTCAAATGCGCTTGCAAAGGAAGTGTTGCTTTATCCAAACCCTGCTAGCCAACATCTCGTTATTGAAAGTCCAAAACTCATTCAGACCATAACAATAGTTGATATTTCTGGCAGAGTTGTATGGAATGGCAATTTCAACAAAAAGGCCATTGTGATTCCTGTGGCTTGGCTTAAAAATGGGATCTACCTGGTGAGCATTGAGTGCAACAACCAAAAAGTTACACAGAAGTTTATTAAACAATAGGTTTAAACCACCTCAACTAATATAAAACATTAGCAGCTTGTACAGGCTGCTAATGTAGTTTTAGGCCAATAAGATGAATAAATTCCTCGCGGGTTTGCATCTGGGTTAAAAATGCACCTGTAAATGCCGATGTGGTGGTAACAGAGTTCTGTTTTTGAACGCCACGCATCTGCATACACATATGGCCTGCTTCAATAACCACTGCAACACCTAAAGGGTTTAATGTTTCCTGAATACAGTCACGAATCTGCATGGTTAAACGCTCCTGCACTTGTAGCCTTCGAGCGTAAGCCTCAACCACCCTGGCAATCTTGCTTAAACCGGTAATATATCCGTCTGGAATGTAGGCAACATAGGCCTTCCCGTAAAATGGTATCATGTGGTGCTCACACATTGAGTAAAGTTCAATATCCTTAACAATAACCATTTGACGATAATCCTCTTTAAACTTTGCTTTCTTTAATATCTCTTTAGGATCAAGATTATAACCCTGCGTTAAGAATTGCATGGCCTTGGCAACTCTTTTTGGAGTCTCAATGAGCCCTTCACGGGTAGGATCCTCACCAAGCAATTCCATTATTGCTCTATAATGGGCGGCAAGGTTGTTCGTTGTTTCCTTGTTCCATCGCTCAACCTTCTCATAACCCTCATTCTCGTTACGTAGGGCGCCATCATTAATTGTTTCCATCTGCATTAATAAAAATAGTATTAATTGAGCGGTCAAAGTTAATTGATTAATAAATTAATTTTATATATTTTCTCCAAAATACTCAATAAAGTTGTTTTCTGTTTCTTGAATCTTAATACGATGAAGTTGAGCCCCAATAGAAGCAATCGGTTTCTCTAAAATATTCCAAAAAGAAACCGCTAAATTTTCTGTTGAAGGAATAACACCCTTCAAAAAATCAACATCTAAGTTTAAATTCTTATGATCCACCTTTTTAATAATCTCCTCCTTAATAATTTTACTGAGAAGTTTTAAGTTGATCACATAGCCAATTTCAGGATCAATCTTACCTTTAATTGTAACAAACATCTCATAGTTATGACCATGCCAATTAGGGTGGGAACAATGCTCGTAAAGCTCAAAGTTCTCATCATCGGTTAATTCTGGCTTAAACAAGCGATGTGCTGCAGAGAATCTTTCTCTACGGGTAAGATAGGTTACTGGCATAATATTATATTTTTTCTAAAAACAAAGATAAAATATTTCTGATGTTAACTACTTATATCATTAAGGTATCTATAATTAAAAACCTCCCACTAAACTAGTTATTTATAGCCTTTCTGTTTGGATTCGATTCATTTATTAATAAGCAATACCTCGCTTGCGTAAAAGATAGCTAGAGGATTCATTTCTTTCACTAAATTTACAAAAAAAACAAAGAACATGAAACTTCATCCATCCCTTTTAGTGGTCTTAACATTTACAACACTTTTAAGCTGTACCCCAGAAAACAATAGGATTATTTATGACAAGCAAGCAAACCAAGAAATACTATACGGTTATGCAACCAGAGAGGTATTCAAAAAGCCTCTATTTAACCAATGGTACTCAAACGAATATGACAGCTACCCCATCGACTCGGCATTGCTTGACTCCCAAAAATTAAAAACCGATGAAACATCTGTTAAAATGATAATAGGCACCTGGTGCGGCGACACCAGAAGGGAAGCCCCCCGTTTCATAAAAATTATTGAGTATTTAGATATACCTGTCAATAGGGTTGAGATTATTGGGGTAAACAGAAAAAAACTGTGCCCAGAGGCTGGTATTGATTCTGGTTATGTAAAATACGTACCAACGTTTATTATATACCGCCAATCCGAAGAGATAGGGAGAATTATTGAACGCCCTAATCAAACATTGGAGAAAGACCTGCTGGAAATTCTTAAATAATAGAATGCAAATTTGCAGCAAAAAGCATTATCTTTCGTCTTTAATATAAAAAGGAGAAGCAAATGGAACCACAAAGAACATCTACCGAAGGACAAGTAATGGGGATTATTGGCATAGTACTAGGTGTTATATCGCTTATAGTTGCTTTTATACCATGCGTTGGGGTTGTCGCTTTTTTTCCGGGAGGACTTGCAATCATATTCAGCATAGTTTCAATTGTACAGGCTTCAAAAGGCAACGGAGCAAAGAACCTTGGTATTGCATCCTTTGTAATTTCATGCTTAGCAATAATTATAGCCGCTGCCTGGCTAATTATCTTTAGCGGGGTTTCGGTTTTAACCAACAAGGCCATGAAGGATCCTGACCTGTTTGAGCAGATTGGCAAGGACATAAAGCATGCTTTTGATGAAGTGGATGACGAGCGTTCCTCAGTAAAAATTGACACGCTGGAGAATGTGCTAAGGGAGTTGGAGAACCCTGAAGATGATGAGGATAACCCCGTTGAAGACGAACCCGAGGAATAGTTATATAAATCTTATGATGGATGGCAAAAGAGAGACCTTATATTCCCGCTTCGGGATATTCCTACATAGCCATTAATCTTGCTTTTATAATAATAATTCTGCTAATATTTGCCTACTCCTTTTCATACAGGAACAGCAATCATCTAATACCGGCTCTTCTTACTGAAAAAACAGGAATTATCCCGCCAAGCAAAGGGCTTTCGGCAAGTTTCTCTGAAATTGTAAGGGGCAACTTTAATGAGGCATTAACCATAAACCTGCATAGCATGAGAATATTTGCTTTTTTTGCTATTCAATTTATACTTAGGGGGGCAATTGCTGGCTTTATTTACGCTAAACACCTGAATATAAAGAAAACGCTTGTTGCAGATATTACAATATCACTGGCTCTATTTATTTGGTGTTTTCTACCTTTAATCCGTTACACCTTTTTACAAATTGGAGGTTTACTTAAACAGGCTTTTTAAAGAAAAAGCCTCGCTAACCCTTGTGCCTTTCGGCGTTTCAACCAACCTGGTACACTCGCTAAAATGATCGTGCTGATAATATATAATGTAATTTTTTCTGGAAGCCTCCTTCAGAAACTCCTCCTTCTCCCCCATAGTTACCAATGGCTCAACATCGTAACTCATATTCCATGGCAACCTAACATGGGTGGTTGTTGGAAATAAATCGGCTGCGTAAACCAGAACCTTACCTTTATCAAGGTGAATTAATGGGACAATTTGCCCGCGTGTATGCCCATTAAAAAAGCGAACTTCAATACCGTCAATAAGCATCCCCTCTTTCTCAACAAGGTTTAGTAGTCCCAATTCTTTTATTGGGAGAATATTCTCCTCCAGAAATGAATCGGCCTCACGTACGTTCGGATTCAATGCCCATTCCCACTGTGTTTTACTAACATGATAGGTTGCGTTTGGGAATACTGGGTAATACTCCCCCATGCTGTTTATGGCTATTCCTCCTCCACAATGATCGTAATGTAGGTGCGTGTGAATAACATCAGTAATATCAGCTGGTTTATATCCAACCTTAGCTAGCCCCTCAATCAAGCCCTCGCCTCCAAAAAGATTAAAATGGCTAAAGAACTTATCACTCTGCTTATCGCCAAACCCTGTATCAATAAGAACAATGCTACTATCGGTTTCTACAACCAATGAGCGCAGATCCAGCGGAACCATATTGTTCTCGTCTGACGGATAGAATCTATTCCAAAGCACCTTGGGCACCACGCCAAACATGGCGCCACCATCAACTTTAAAGCTGCTGACATTAAATGCTGATATTTTCATGTTATTTTTTCTCTGATGATATTATAATTTCTGCTTCAAAGATATAAAACAATTTATTGCAGGGAAAAGTTTACAATTATGGGAACTGGATAGAATGGGCAAAAATCAATCTGGGAGAATACCTGCACAGCCGGACCCTGAGTATTTGAAACCTCTCTGCTTCTGATTGCATCCAAACAAGAAGTGCATGCCGAAACGTATGTTTGCTGTATGTGCTTTTTGAGGCGAGAAAAATGCTAGCAAATTATCTGAAACAGCATGAAACATAAAGTTTTGCCCACCAAAGCCAATTCCAAGTCCAAAATTATTATATGCGCCATTCATTACTGAGTAGCTAAAACTCCCAACAAAATGATCTAGCTGAACTGTATTTATTGAGAGGGTAAGCGAGGGAGCAGCTCCGCGAGGATAAAATTCCGTTCTAAATAAAAGCCCAGCATTCGCTTTGGGATGAAATTCGTATGATAATCCCAGGTTAATTTTAGTGGGTAAGAATGTAAAATATGAACCATCAGGTTCAAGCTGCACATTTAGCTGATTGCTTATAGAGTCTGTCATGGTCTCAATAAACTCATCAGAATTAAACGAGTCGTTAACCGTTACCCCTTCGTAAGAAAAATTACCATTGCTCAGAAAACTATTCACATCCGTTTTCCACCGCAAGATGCCAAAATCCAGTACTGACCCCAACCATGTAATCGTCTCGGTTTTATAAACAAACCCGGCATCCAGAGCGAACCCCATATTTTTTGGGTTAAATAAGTATTTTAAAGGATTAATGTCCTGCAACTCAACATTATCTAACTGCACCTCGCCATCAACCTGCGGAATAATTAATGGAAACGATGTATTTATTTGATACGCCCATTCGGCCATCAGATCGTAGGAATCTCTCTCGGTTGTAAATCGTAATCCGCTACTTTGGCTACTCAGGTTGGCTTTGCCAAAAAGAAGTTTCCCCCTTAGTCCCCACTGGTAATTCCAATCAACATCCTGAGCCACCCCAAACGAGTACTCCCTAAGATGGTAAGCAGAAGCCCCTAACCCACGGGTAACTATTGTTTTCCCCACAAAGCTATCGTTACCGTTAACAGCAAGCTCAGCAAGCTGTTTTGGATAAAAAGCCTGGGCGGTTAACTTCTCAGCAATATTGAATGAGAAATAAAAATCATTATAAACGTACCCTAAAGAGATCAAATTCAGATGAGTTTCGGCCGTTACATAATTAACCAACTTGAGCTTGTCAGGAATTTCCCTTAAATCTATCTGGGTATGGTCCGCTGTAAAATCGCTATAAGATAGGGCCGTAGAGCTAAAATTAAAATAGTGAGATGTTAGCGCAGGAAATCCAACAAAAATTCTGCATTGTGGTTGTATGGCCGGATTAACATATGAAGACTGGGGAATATCGTGCATAAGAAAGAGCGTACGGCTTTGCTGCGCCATTCCATTAATAGAATAAACCAGTAAGGAGAAAAGCAATATGTAACCAAAACACCTCAAATTTAAGGCACTATAAATTTAAATTGAGCCCAACCCTTGCACTGAGTTTAAGAGATAATACAAGATTTGGGTAATAATTGAATTGATTAACTGTTATGCCAGCATTAGAGGCTTGGCCTGAAAAAACCACCCTATTGGCCTGAATAATTCTATCGATCCGCTCATCGTCAAAAAGTACGGTGACTATAGAGTAACCTCTCGACTCCACTTCCCCATTCTCGGATAAAACGCCAGAGTTCACCTCAAGGCGACCAGGAGAAAAAAGGGAGTCAACAACCTGATCATCATCTCCTAAAAATAGCAGCTGGGCGCTCGCCGTGGTTGGAAAATCATTCCAGACCAAAAGGTTAACCTCAATGAAGCGAATAGCTTCAGCCTCCTCATCAATATCAGATAGTGCGAATGTAAGCGTATCAATAAAATTTAAGTTTTCATACTGAGCCCATTCGGGCAGATCCTCATCCAGATTAATCTCAGGTTCACCGATAAGTTCAAGGGATGAAGCAATGGTTAAATCAACCTTAGCAACAGGGGCAGCAACAGTAGGGCTAAC
>JBKHAH010000078.1:0-14711 GCA_046542995.1 Bacteroidales bacterium | reverse complement strand
CAATTCAATAAAAGAAATCAAAGTTCCTAAAAGCGTTAATATTGTACTTACTAAATATTTTAGTTTTTTTGTAGATTATATTTTACTAATATCCTTTTAGATGGTTTCAATTTACCATATTGGTATAGCACAGGCTTGGTTTGCCGCTTTATTAGTTTACAGGAAGCCCAATAAAGGTTCAGCAGATAATCTTTTGATAGTTTGGCTGCTCGTTATTGGGCTTGAAATGCTATATTCTTTACTAAATTTAAAGTATGCAACATGGCTCCCCGATCTAATAATTATTCCTTTCAGCTATGGCCCTTTTCTATACTACTATACAAAATTGCTAATATCCAAGAAACCTAGCTTTCCCAAAAGAATATTTGTGCATCTGCTTCCCGCTTACGCATTTATTTTTATTTCCATTATCTGGCAGAAACCAATTGATATTGACGCAGTAAACTTTCTTCATAAAGGGGCCGTTACATGGTTGTCTGTAGCAAACTTCGCTTTATTCTTCATCTCAATGTTATACTACTGGCTAATGGTATTCAGGCTAATTAAAAATCATAACCAAACCCTTAGCGATCATTTTTCTTACCGTTCCGATACCATAAAACTTAATTGGCTAAGAGTTATAGCATTGTGGATCCTGGGTGGTTTTTTGGGTTCTGCATTAACCTTTTTCGTTTTCTTTTTAAGGAATATTTTCCCTTTTAATCCAATAGAGATTTTTCATTTAGGGCTATTGGTGTTTTCATTTTCTATTAGTTATTACGGAATACATCAGCCGGTTCTATACAAAAGAGAAAAGCAAAAAAGAGCTCCGCAAAAGCAGGTCATCCTGAAGGATGAAAATCACGAAACAGGTGAAAGACTCAAGCAATTAATGTTACAGGGTAAACCTTATCTCAACAGCGAGCTAACTATTCAGGATCTTGCCGAGCAGCTGAATGAAAGCTCATCTGCAATATCAAACTATTTAAACAAGGATTTAGGTGTTAACTTTTTTACATATATCAATGGGTTTCGTATTGAAGAGGCAAAATTGCGACTATCCGATCCGGAACATAAAAACGATACGCTTCTTGGCATTGCCTTCGATTCTGGATTTAACTCAAAATCATCTTTCAACACGCTTTTTAAGAGGAGTACAGGCATGACTCCTTCAGAATATCGAAAGATAAATAAGAAATAAATGAGTTTATGTTGATAAAAAACACGTTCAAACTTTTTATTCGGACGTATTTTCCCATTTTCTTGCCTAACTAGCTGCCAAATCCATTTACTAACCTAACACATTTTACCTATGGTAAGAAAAACTATCTCACTATTTGTAATCCTTGCATTGTCAGCATTATTGTATGCTCAGGATACAAATGAAGAGCCTGCAAAAACGGGCTGGAATTTTGGTGTTCTGCCCGCGCTGGGTTACGATTCAAACCTTGGTCTTCTTTATGGCGCTATTGTGAATATGTTCGACTATGGTGATGGCTCCCGCTACCCCGATTATGACCATAATCTCTACCTTCAACTATCGGCCTACACCAAAGGAAGTATGGATGGAATCCTATTTTTTGATTCCTACTCACTTATCCCAAACAAGCACTTCATTGGCCGTTTTAGTTACAATAGAAACAGAACTTACCCATTCCATGGGTTCAACGGTGTTGAAACAGTTTATAGCCCAGATTTTGAAACTGATATATCGCAGGTATTTTATAAACTCGACCGCGAACTTGTAAAAGCCGATTTTTTGGTTGAAGATAAAATTGCCGACACCAAATTTAACTGGATTGCCGGTCTTGATTTGGGATGGTACAATATATCCACAGTAGATATTGACCATTTAAATCATGATAGAGATGGGGAAGATGTGTTGCCTGATGAAAATTTACTATATGATAATCTTGTTGACTGGGGAATTATTGGTTCAGAAGTGAAGGATGGGGGCTTTGACAACAGTCTTAAATTTGGGCTTGTTTACAACTCGCGCGATAGGCTTACTAACCCAATGAGCGGTATATGGACTGAGCTACTATTTAGAGCATCACCTAATTTTTTGGGTAATCCAAGTAACTTTGGCCGCCTGTCGCTTATCCATAGACAGTATTTCACTATTGTTGAGGAGAAATTATCATTTGCATACAGATTGTGGTACGAGGGAACCTTTGGCGATGTGCCATTCTACAGCCGTCAGCATCTTACCACGAGCAACTACTTTGAAGGTTTTGGAGGCGCCCAAACTGTACGTGGATTACTTATGAACCGTGTTGTTGGGCAGCATACTGCAATAGGCAACTTTGAGTTGCGTTGGAAAGCATTTCGTTTCAAAGGTATTGGGCAAAATTTTTATCTTGGTTTTAATGCTTTTGCTGATGCTGGTAGCGTTCTTAAAGGTTACGATATGGACTTATCCAGTATTCCTGAACCTATGCGTCAAACCCATTTTAACGAAAGTTCTAATGATCTCTTCACCACTTTTGGTGCAGGCTTAAAGCTAGTTATGAATGAGAATTTTGTTGTTTCAGCTGATTATGGCTTAGCGATGGATGAAAGCTACGGAACAGCTGGTCTGTATGTATTAGTAGGATACTTATTTTAGGGATAGAACGCAAAATATAGAAAACTGATAACACAGGTGAGGCTGATTTACGAAGATTGTGGGGAGGAAAGTTGTCGGTTGACTGCCCTCAGCACTACAGTAGCTTGTATGGTGAGCTTGTCAAACTGTCGAAATACAATCAACAAAAATTTAAAAATATTGTGCCCCCGTTTCTCTGTGTTCTCAAAATATAAAGTCATGAAAAAAATAATTCTTTCAATAGCTTTTGCAATACTTGCTTTAGGTGTATTTGCTCAGAAATGGCAAGACCCGGAGATAATTGCAATAAACAAGTTGCCGGCTCATTCTTTGTTAATACCTTTTAGTGAACAACCCAATTTTGGCGAGTCCAATGAGCAGTCGCCTTACCTAAAAATGCTCAACGGCGATTGGAATTTTAAATTCATTACCAATCCATTAGATACTCCTGAAGGTTTTTCAAATGTTGATTTTTTGGACAACGATTGGAATACAATTCCCGTTCCTTCCTACTGGCAAACTAAGGGTTATGGAACGCCAATTTATACAAACCAGCAGCATCCGTTCCCTGTAAATCCACCCAATGTGCCCAGTGAGGGCAATGAGACCGGGTTGTACCGTCATTCTTTTAACATACCACAAAGCTGGGATAACAGGCAGCTTATAATCCATTTCGCGGGAGTGCAATCGGCCATAGAATTATGGGTAAATGGTAAGTATGTTGGATACAGTCAGGGTAGCATGACCCCAGCCGAATTTGATATTACTAAGTTTGTAAATGAAGGTGAGAATCTTCTGGCTGTCAAGGTAATTCGCTGGTCAGATGGAAGTTATATTGAGAATCAAGACTTTTGGCGATTAAGCGGAATATTCAGGGATGTTTTTCTTTACGCCCTCCCACAAAATGCCATTTGGGATGTTGCTGTTAACACAACCTTTAAGAGTGATTACACCGAGTCGAACCTTACCATAAATGGTGAGATTATTAACACTACAAAAGATAGTAATCCAAATGTATTGGTTAGTCTGCTTGATTATGCAGGAAATAGAGTGTTTGAGAGCAAAGCCAATGTTTCAAGAATTGATAGCACTATCAACTTCGAAATTGATGAGATTGTGCAAAACCCAGAACTATGGAGTGCCGAAACGCCAAATCTTTATCAGCTAGTTTATGAGGTAAATGGCGAGCAGTATTATCATCATCGGATGGGGTTTAGAGATGTTAAAATTGATGATGGTCAACTTTGGGTTAATGGCCAATCCATTACAATTAAGGGTGTTAATCGTCATGAGCACGACCCCTACAATGCGCGAAAGGTCACAAAGGAACAGATGGAGCAGGATGCTATTCTTATGAAGCAGAATAACTTCAATGCTGTTAGGATGGCACATTACCCAAGCCATCCATATTTTTTAGATATGTGCGATAAGTATGGTCTTTACGTTTTAGATGAAGCGAATGTGGAGTCGCATTATCTGTGGCAGAACTTAAACCAATCGCCTGTATTATATCCGGAATGGCGTAAAGCCATTGTTAACCGTGGCGTTTCAATGGTTAAGCGCGACAGGAATCACCCCTCAATAATTATCTGGTCGTTGGGCAATGAATCGGGCGATGGTCCAAACATGCGTGCCATGGCGGATACTATCCGTAAGTTAGACCCTGTTAATCGTCCTATCCATTACGAGAGCAAGGCCCTAAAACGTCCCCTTAGCTTTGAGGGTGTTGGCTTTTTTGGAAAGATAGCTAGGATGATTTCAGCACTTAAATGGTCAAAAGCCCTTACCGATTACGATTTTAACGCTGCCATGTACCCAACCCTTGATAGGCTTAAGCAAATGGCTGAACTTGACGAGAAGAAACGACCCATACTTATTTGCGAATACGCTCATGGAATGGGCAATAGTAATGGTCATTTTAAAGAGTACTGGGATTTATTTGAGATTCATCCAAGAATGATTGGTGGTTACATTTGGGACTGGATTGACCAAGGTCTAGTTAAGCAAACTGAAGACGGAGAAACATACTATGCATACGGCGGCGATTTTGGCGATGAGCCAAACGACGAGGATTTTTGCCTTAATGGCATCGTTTTCCCCGACCGTACTCCTAAACCTTCCATGGCAGAGATTAAAAAAGTTCAGCAGTATATAAAATTTGGTAGTTTTAACCCATCTAACGGAACCCTTACAATTCGTAATACATATTCATTTACTAATTTGGATAAGTTTTACCTTAAGTGGGAACTAACTGAGAATGGGGTTGCCATTCAAAATGATAAGCTTAAATTGCCAAAGGTCTTACCAAACAATCAGCAAGAAATCATCATACCATACATTAAGCCCGAGCTAAAAAATGGTGCTCGCTATTTCCTTAACCTAACTGTTCATTTAAGCGATGAGCAATCATGGGCAGATGAAGGTTTTGAGATAGCCAAAGAACAGTTCGAATTACCTTGGTTCAGTAGGGTAGATGAGCAACCTAAGGTAGCATCAAAACCTATGAAGATTGATGAGGATGAATCATCATTAATTGTTAAAGGTGAGGATTTTAGTATTGAATTCAGTAAGCAGACCGGAACAATTGGCAGATGGTTTGTTAACGAGCGGCTATTAACTGAAAACGGACCAACCGTTAATCTTTGGCGTGCTCCCACAAGCAACGATTTGGGTACAGACTTTAATCCTGACCCACGGTTCACCTTCCATGCAAATATTTGGAAGAAATATGGGATAGACGACTTACAGGTTACAAAATCGAAGACCGAATTAAACTATGATGGCACTACCGTTAAGGTTGTTACTAATCAGCAGTTAAAAGGGAACAAATCAAGGTTTTCAATCATAATTACCCATGAGGTTTTTGCCAATGGAGAGGTTGATGTCAATATGACAGTTAAGGTGAATCGCCCTCGTAAAAAGCTAAATTTACCACGCGTTGGTATGGTTGTGGAGTTGCCAAAGGAATTTGAGCAAGTTAAATGGTTAGGTCATGGCCCGCACGAGAATTACCGCGACCGTGCCTATGCTGCGCATTGGGGGTTGTACGAAAAAAACGTTGACGAGATGATTACCCCTTACGTTAAACCCCAGGAAAACGGTAACCGTTACGATGTTGATAGGGTGATAGTATCAAATGATGGCATGGGAATAAAGATTGAAGGAGATTCATTATGCTTCAGCATTCACCCTTACTCATTGGAAACATTAACCAATGCAACACATACGCCCGATTTGGAGGAATCTGAGAACAATTATCTTTACATTGATTTGTTTCAAAATGCTTTAGGTAGCGAAAACTTTTTTTATAATTATCTGGAGAAGTATATTGAAAAGGGTAGGAGGTTTGAATTAGATTTTAGATTGTCGCCAATGGTAAAATGATAGAATGCTGATAACGTAGATTAGACGGATATCCACAGATTTGTTTTGAAAAAGAGAGTCACTGAGATACAGAAGAGATTATATAATTAGCAAAAGTGATAGTTTAATTATCTGTATAAGTTGAATGTAACACAACTGATAACTGATCTCGTCAAATCAGCAAAAAAAATGCTCCTTTCCGAAACAAGCAACCAATAATCTGTGTCATCAGCGTTCAAAATAAACTCTTATAATATGAAAAGACTAATAGCAAAACTTGCCCTGGTACTGATTTCAACAGGATTATTCGCACAGAATCATCAACTTTTATCACCCAACAGGGAGTTGGTAGTTAATATAAATGTAGATAATGGATTAACCTATTCCGTTGAAAAGGATGGATTTGAGGTGATTCAACCCTCTTCCATTGCCATGACTACAAATCGCTTCGATAAGTCAATTTTTAACGATGAACCTACTTATATTAGGGCAGAGAGGAATAGGGTTCTTGCTCCACTATGGGGTACTTCTAATAGCATTGAGGATGAATTCACCGAGCTGACTTTGACCTATGCTGAAAAAGTATCAGTTCAATTTAGAGCGTATAATAATGGTGCTGCTTGGAGAATTATTACAAATATTGACGACAATTTAACGATTTATAAGGAGCAGACCGAGTTTAATGTACCTGAAAAATCAATCATTTATTTTCCAGAGGCAAAGGGTTATAGTACGCCCTTTGAGCCAATCTATAAGCCTGCTAAGATAAACGAAATTGAAGATAACAAGTTGGCACACACACCAATGATGTTCAAAACGCCATCTAACAAAGTGGTTGTTGTTTCTGAATCAAATCTTTTTGAATATCCCGGAATGTTTGTGCTAAAAACCGATTCTACGTTAATTAAAGCGGTTTTTCCAAAATATCCAAAGCGTGAATCGCAGGAATTTCTTGGAAAGTTGCGATTGGTCAAATGGCCACAACTTTCGCGCATGGTTGTGCGAAGTACTGAGGACTACATTGCAGAATCCAATGGAAAAAGAAGTTTTCCCTGGCGGGTAATTATGATTGCTGATTCTGATGTTGAAATCCTCAATAACACCCTTGTATATCAGCTGGCCGATGAACCCCAAATGGATTTCAGCTGGGTTAAACCAGGCAAGGTAGTTTGGGACTGGTACCATAAATGGAATCTTCAGGGAGTTGATTTTAAGCCTGGTATAAATACCCAAACCTATAAGTATAAAATCGATTTTGCCGCAGAGCATGGCATTGAGTATGTAAATATTGACGATGGTTGGTCCAAACTATGGAGTTTCAATAGGATTAATCGTCATTTAGATTTGGAGGAGATCATTCATTACGCTAACGAAAGAGGAGTAGGAATTTTCCTCTGGGCAATGTGGAATACCATCGATAAGGATTTTATTGCCAACCTCGATTGGTTTCAGGAGCTGGGCATCGCTGGGCTTAAGGTTGATTTTTTCGACCGTACTGACCAGCGCATGGTCGATTTTATTAATGAACTTGCTCACGAATGCGCCAAGCGTAAACTCCTACTTAACCTTCATGGAATGTATAAACCAACAGGGATTGACAGAACCTATCCGAACGTGGTGGCTATTGAGGCGGTTCTTGGGCTGGAGTACAATAAGTTTTCAGATAAGTGTACCCCCGACCACAACCTAACCATTCCATTTGTTAGGAATGTAGTTGGACCAATGGATTACACACCCGGTGCCATGCGTTACATGGAGCCTGAAAACTTTGAGAAATCGTGGGATAATCCTCATGCCATGACCACAAGAGCGCATCAAATGGCAATGTACGTAGTTTACCATAGTGGCGTGCAGATGCTTGCCGATTCTCCTACTTTTTACGAGAAGGACGAAACAGCCCTGAGTTTTCTATCTGATGTTCCCGTTTCGTGGGACGAGTCCGTTCCGCTCCAAGGAAAAATTGGTGAGCATATTGTTGTGGCTCGCCGGAAAGGTGAAAAATGGTACGTTGGCGGAATGGCAGGTATTGATGAACAGAGAATATCAATTAATTTAGATTTTTTAGAGGATAAAGAGTACCAAATGACCCTTATCTCTGATGGTAAAACACCCAACGATTTAAACAAAAAAACAGAAACAGTCTCTAAAAATTATATCTTTACTCATGATATTAAAAGAGCAGGTGGTTTTGTAATAATCATTGAATAGGAATATGTTAGATAAAATTAAGCAAACTTTTGAGCAGGAATTCTCTTCTTCGCCCATTCTGGTTAAATCACCCGGAAGGGTAAATCTTATTGGCGAGCACACAGATTATAACAACGGATTTGTGCTTCCTGCAGCAATCAATAGGTACGCATACTATGCCATAAAACCCAATGGACTAAATGATTATCGATTCTATTCGTACGATTTTGGCAAGAATTTTTGCACACAGGTTAATTCACTTGAGCCAAGTAGCGAACGCTGGGCAAACTATTTACTGGGTGTAATTGACCAAATGGTTACCGATGGTAAGGATATTCCAGGATTCGATTGTGTTTTCGGAGGAGATGTTCCCATTGGAGCGGGCATGTCATCATCAGCAGCAATAGAGTGTGGGTTGGCTTATGCATTAAACCATATTTATGACCTTGGTTATAGTAAGATGGAAATGGCTAAAATAGCACAACAAGCCGAGCATAAGTATGCAGGGGTAAAATGTGGAATAATGGACCAGTTTGCATCTCTCCATGGTAAAAAAAACCATGTTTTACGTCTCGATTGTCAAACCCTACAATATGAGCCCTTTGAGTTGGATATGAGCCACCTCTCTCTTATCCTTGTTAATACCGGGGTGAAACATTCATTGGCATCATCGGAATATAATAAACGCAGAGCAGAATGCACAGAGGGTGTTGAATTACTTAAACAGTACGAGCCTAAAATCAAATCTCTTCGGGATGTTGAAATGGATCTTATTAAAATTCATAAACTTGAGTTAACTCCAACCGTATGGGATAGATGCACATACGTGATTGAGGAGAACGAGAGAGTTCTGGCTGCATGCAGTGCGTTAAAAGAGAAGGATTTTACCAAGTTTGGAAAACTTATGTACCAATCTCATTACGGTCTTAAAAACAAGTACGAGGTTAGTTGTTCTGAACTTGATAGGTTGGTACAGGTTGCAGAAGGGATTGATGGCGTTCTTGGTGCCAGGATGATGGGAGGTGGCTTTGGTGGATGCACCATAAATCTTGTGAAGAATGAAAGCATTAAAGAGTTTGAACAGTCAATTATATCAAACTATAAAACCCCTGAGGGTGAAGAACCTGAGATTATTGAATGTGTAATTGGAGAAGGTACAGTTTTGTGCAAATAATGAATACTTAAGAATTTAAAATTGGTATTATGAACGGAGGTTTTGCCACTATAGATTTTGTGATTTTTTCTCTTTATGCCCTTTTAATTGTGTCCGTTGGGCTATGGGTTTCGCGAAGTAAGAAAGGAGTTGAGCGAACAGCTGAAGACTATTTTCTTGCAGGAAAATCATTGCCCTGGTGGGCAATTGGAGCATCCCTTATCGCTGCAAATATTTCAGCTGAGCAGTTTATTGGTATGTCAGGTTCTGGATTCGCTATAGGCTTAGCAATTGCCTCATATGAATGGATGGCTGCCTTAACCCTAATTATCGTTGGCAAATTCTTCCTGCCAATTTTTATAAAGAAGAAGATTTACACAATTCCGGAATTTGTTGAGCACAGGTTTAGCAAAAATCTTAAAACTATATTAGCTGTTTTCTGGATTTCTCTTTTTGTATTTGTAAATCTCACCTCAGTACTTTTTTTAGGAGCCAAAGCCATTGATACCATTGTGGGGGTTGGCGATGGTAACCTTATGTTAATTGCCATACTTGGTTTGGCATTGTTTGCAGCGGCCTATTCGCTTTGGGGTGGATTATCGGCTGTAGCGTGGACAGATGTTATTCAGGTTGCATTGCTTATGATAGGAGGGTTGGTTACAACTCTTATAGCCGTAACAAAGTTAACCCCCGATGGGGGTATTATGAACGGGTTTGCTCACCTTTACGAGGTTGTTCCTGAGAAGTTCTCAATGATTTTATCCAAAGGAGAAATTATTACTCCCGATGGTCGAGATGCTTGGTGGGATTTACCTGGATTGGCGGTACTTATTGGCGGGCTTTGGGTAGCCAACCTTTACTATTGGGGGTTTAATCAGTATATTATTCAGCGTACCCTTGCCGCAAAAAGTTTAAAAGAAGCGCAAAAAGGTATAGTTTTCGCTGCATTTTTAAAGTTACTAATTCCATTAATAGTAGTTGTTCCAGGCATTGTTGCATACGTATTGAATACTCAGGGAGGTGCAACGCTTGACCCAACTTTTATAGGAGCCGATGGTAATATTCTTAACGATAATGCAGCCCCCTGGCTAATTAGCAGGTTTATCCCCATTGGTTTAAAGGGATTGGTTCTAGCTGCTTTGGCTGCAGCAATTGTTTCATCATTGGCATCCATGCTAAACTCCACAGCAACAATTTTTACAATGGATATCTATCGTCCATATATAAATAAAAATGCAACTAATTTTCAAACGGTTGCTGTAGGTAGGATAACAGCTGCTATTGCTTTAGTTATAGCAGTAATAATTGCCCCGCAGTTAGCCAATATTGGGCAGGTTTTTCAGTACATTCAAGAGTATACCGGCGTTGTTAGTCCGGGCATTTTAGCCGTGTTTTTGATGGGGTTATTCTACCGTAAAGCAACAAATAAAGGTGCAATACTGGGAGTTGTTTTATCAATACCAATAGCAGTATATTTTAAGGTTGGTCCAAATGGATGGGCTGATGGAACATCAATAGAGAACCTATTCATTGTAATGCCCTTTATGAAGCAAATGATGGCTACCTGCCTGATATCTTTAGGTTTAATCAGTCTTTTTAGCTATGTAGATAATAAGGGGGCAAATGATAGCAAAGGGATTATACTATCAAGGCAGCTGTTTGAAACTAGCAGGAAATTTAATATCAGCTCTTTGGTTCTAATAGTTATACTTATATCGTTATACGTAATTTTTTGGTAGGTGAGAGTTGTAGGGATCCAATTTATATTTGTGGAACCTTACTTACAATATTTGTATATAAGTTCCTGAGCTTTAAAACTGCCAAGTTTTACTGCTTGCTGCCAATCGGAGCATGCTTCTTTTATTCTGCTTAAATGCTGACGGCATATTCCCCGCTGTAAATATAACGCTGCTGTGCTTTCACCTAGTTCTAGGGCTTTGTTAATGTCCTGCTCTGCAACATTCCAGTTGCTTGATTGCATGTAAACATTAGCTCGTAACTGATAATAAGTTGGTTTCTCAGGATGAGCCTTAATCAGCTTGCCTAATTGGAAGAGAGCTTCAATATGTTTTCCTGCTTTTATCAGATAGTTTGCATATAATGTAACAGCATCAATATTTCGCGGATAAAAAGACAGGTAGTGCTTTAAATCATCAACAGCTTCACCATAATTATCGATGTTGCCAAAGATTTGGGCTCTATGCAAAAAATATGATGGTTTACCACCAGATTGTTCAATAGCCTTATTAATCAGTTTTAGGGCCCTTCTTTCTCTGCCTATTTGCATTAGGGCTCTTGCTCTCCATGCCATGTAATTAAAGTTCCTTCGGTTACGCTTTAGGGCCTGCTTAAAATCAGCTTCAGCAGCCTTGTAACTCCCCATATTATAAAATGCCTCTCCACGAAGAGCGTAAAGGTTATGCCTTCCCTTTTTTCCATCCAACCTTTCATTTAATAACTCAAGAGCATAGTTCCATTCATTTCGTGAGAAATGATAATCAACTTCTGCTAAAAAGCGCTCGTTGGGCGTGTACCAATCGTTTAACCAAAATTCTTTCCATTCATCGGTATTCTTTAATCGTTTAAAAGTAGTATCGAGCAAAATGGTTGCTTCTGATTCTCTTGGTATTCTTGAGAGATGCCTCTCAAGTTCTTTAAGAGCATTGGAAGGGTCGTTCATCGTTGCATACGTCCTAGCTAACCAGTAAGATGCGATCCCATTACGAAAGTTTTCCGCTTCTTCAAAACAGCTTAATGCTTCGTTGTACTTTTGGTTTATTAAGTATGCCTCTCCCTTCTTTAGCCAGAAAAGATAATTCCTAGGGTTTTCAGCAATGGCGGAATCAATAAAGCTTATAGCATTGTCAATATCGTTATTGTCCATTGCTGCCTGCGCACGGTAATAGTCTTCGTTTAATCGTTGCGCCGATACAGAGTTTATAGTGAGCAAGAATAAAAGGAGGGTAACTATTTGCGGCATAATGAAGCGATTAATTGAATAACAACGTAAATAGCCCTTTGATATTATCCTGCCTAGTATATACCTCAGTAACCTTTTACCAGCAGGTTTTTAACCTCGCTAATCTCCATAAATGATGCTCCGTTACCTGGGCCAAAACTACCACCAATAACTAATACTAAATCTTCTGGAGTTAGCTTGTCATTCTGAACGAGGCTCGACATCGCATCGGAAAGGAAACTGTCTCTGGTTTCCCGAGGTTTCATGTATGTTGCCATCAGCCCAAACGATAGGGCCAGCTGGCGCATCACGGTTGAGTTGTAGCACTTAACGTAAATTGGTACTTTACCCCTGAAGGCAGAAAGATACCGACCTGTTCGCCCAGACATAGTGTCAACAATAATTGCCTTTATGGGTAAAGAGTTACATGCTCTAACAGCAGCTCTGGCAAGCGTGGCGGTAACCTGATTATGAACACGAGTGAGCCTGATTTCTGAATTAAACTCCAGTAGGCTTTCCACTTCGTGCGCAACTCTTGTCATTGTTTTAACAGCATCAACAGGGTACTGGCCATAAGCGGTTTCTCCACTAAGCATCAGGGCATCGGCACGTTGATATATAGCGCTAGCCACATCATTTATTTCGGCGCGAGTTGGCCTTGGGTGCTCTATCATAGTATGCAACATCTGGGTTGCAATAATAACAGGTTTCTTGCTTTCTGTGCATTTGTCAATTAAAAAACGTTGGATGGTAGGGATTTTCTCAGCAGGTATCTCAATTCCTAAATCGCCACGAGCAACCATAATACCGTAGGTTTGGTCAAGGATCTCATCAATATTATCAACACCCTGCTGGTTCTCAATTTTTGCAATAACCTTAATGGGGCTTTTATGCTTTTTGATTATCTTCTTTATATCAAGAACATCCTGCTGAGTTCTAACAAAAGAGTGGGCAATAAAATCCAGATTATTCTCAATGGCAAACTCAATAAACTCCTTGTCCTTATCCGTTAACGATGGTAGGTTTATTTTTGCATTTGGTATGTTAACACTCTTCCTAAACTTTATTACGCCAGAATTTGTAGCCTGACATTCAAGATAATCATCATGATTAGATACAACCCTCAGTTCAATTTCTCCATCATCAATAAGCAAATAGCTGCCTTTGTGAACCTCCCTAGTAATTTTTGGGTATGACACATATAGCACCCCATTCCCCGACTCGCCATCAGGATTGCCGTACACATGAATTGTATCGCCAGTATTAACCTCCACCTCATAGCCAAAGGCAGATGTACGTATTTCAGGCCCTTTAGTATCAACAAGTATGGCAATTCGATTTGAGACTTCGCGAACATTATCAACTACTTTTTTGGCTTGCTCAAGGTTTTGGTGAGCAGTATTGAGCCTCACAACATTCATTCCAGCTTCAAAAAGTTTGCGAAGGAAATCTACATCGCATTTCCTGTCGGATATTGTAGCTACTATCTTGGTTTTCTTTAACATTGGCGGTTTTGTTCAAGTGGATAATTGGATGCAAAGATAACTCATTTGCCGCTGACCGGCAATATAACGTGGTGTAATGATGAGTATTTATTATGAAATGCTATAACAAAAATTTTCTTTGCTAAATTTGCCGAAAATTATAAATATGGGTTGGAAGCATGCAATTGATGATTACGTTAGGTTCCTTCGCTTGGAGAAATCTCTATCGGAGAATTCCATTAGTGCCTACTTGCGAGATGTTAACGTTCTCCGCACTTTCTCTGAGGATACCTTGGGAAAAGAGCCAGAAACCCTGTCTCCTGAGGATATTAGCCTTTTCCTTGGTTTTGTTCAGGACAATGGCTACGGCCATCGTTCTCAGGCACGCATACTTTCTGGCGTAAAAGGCTTCTATAAATATCTTATGGTAGAAGAGGTTATAGATATTGACCCAACAGCCCAAATTGAAGGGCCCAAAATGACTCGAAAACTCCCCGAAGTACTAAGTATTAGCGATATTGATAAGATGTTGGCAACTTTTGATTTAAGCAAACCAGAGGGTCAGCGAAATAAAGCGATAATCGAAACCCTTTATAGTTGTGGCTTACGGGTATCGGAACTGGTTAACCTAAGGCTTACTGATTTAAATTTTGAGCAGGGGTTTATCAAAGTTACCGGCAAGGGCGACAAGGAGCGTTTGGTTCCTATTGGTCAGAAGGCTACTAAGGAGATAAAGTTATATTTGCCAGACAGGCATAGCCTGCCCAATATCGATAAATCATCAGAGAATATACTGTTTCTCAATAGGAGGGGGAAGATGCTTACCCGAGAGATGATATTTACTATTGTAAAGGGTGCTGCGAAGAATGCAGGAATAAAAAAGAGCATTAGCCCCCACACTCTACGTCACTCATTTGCGACCCATCTGGTTGAGGGAGGTGCAGATATTAGGGTGGTGCAGGAGATGCTTGGGCACGAGTCCATCCTAACCACAGAAAT
>JBKHAH010000157.1:0-2656 GCA_046542995.1 Bacteroidales bacterium | reverse complement strand
ATTTTGTTGGGGGTGGTGGTATTTAACTGTTGAGACAGGGCATGCCCTGTCTGTACGCTTCCTTTTTCTTCAATTGAAAAATCTTCAGTTGAAGAAAAAGATTTGTTGATTGGTTTACCCTGTGTAATTTGCGTAGCAATTATTTCACAGGGCTGTCGTTCTTTGATTAATTGCAGGATGGCTTCCTTTCCATAGTTTATCCAAAGGCTGTTAATGTCCTCGCCTTGGGGTGTGGCAACGATGCTGATTATTATGCCCTGCCCTGCCAGTTCCACTGCGTATTTTACGGCAGCTTCTTTGCCAGCCTGGTCTCCATCGAAAAAGAAGATGATTTCCTGAAGGTTTTTTAATTCCGCTATGGCTTGTTTGTGTTCTGTGCTTAGGCCGTTGGTGCCGTAGGCTGCCAACACTGTTAACTGCTCATTGTTTACTGTTAACTGTAAAGTGGCAGCATCGATGACGGCTTCGGTGATGATTAAGGTTTGTGTGTCTTGTGGCGGATAGCCCGGGTAAAGGCCTTTGCGGTTCTCGCTGTAGTAGTGCCGACCGTATTCAACGTTATAGCCGTTACTTTCTGTTATTCTGCGGCCGTAAAGGCTTGTAATATTGCCCGCCTGGTCTTTTAACGGGAAGGAAATGCACTGCTTGAGTTTGTTCCAGTACTGGCCACTATTATAGCCGATTTCCATTTCGGAGTTTAGGCCGCGGCTTTTAAGGTAGTCTAACGCCTTAGGGCTGCGGGGAAGGCTTGCTCTTTGCCGGGCAAAAAGCCCAGCAAAATCTTCTGCCTTCCCCTTGGCAGCTCCTTTGGATGCAATCCCCATTACATCTTTAGCGTTGGTTTCTTCTCCGGCAAGTTCTGCCGCCTTTTTTAATGCTGCGTGTTTGCTACACTTATCATATTTCTCAATAAATTCTATCTGGTCACCGGTGGCACCACATCCAAAGCAATGAAAGGTACCGGTTTCAGGGTATATTTTGCAGCTGGGTTTGTCGTCTGCGTGGAAGGGGCATTTGATGTGGTGGTTTTTGTCGGGTATGATGCCGTAATGGGACAAAACCGTTGTTATGGGTAGCCGTTGTTTGATGTCGGGGATTTGCATTGGAAAAATATTTAATAATTCTTCATATATCATTTACGCTTCAAAAATAGCATATCCGATTTTAAAATGCAAGTCTTATATGATTTTGATACAGCAAAAAAGTATTGTAATTTTACACAAACACTGTAAAACACGCTTTTTATATAGCTTATACGATATGTCATTCGGGAAAACAATATCAGCAGAAAGAAAGAAAAAAGGTTTCTCGCAAGAAGAACTTGCCAAAATGGTAGGTACAATTAGCGTTACCATCGGTAGGTATGAACGTGATGAAATAAAGCCTTCCATCGACATTGCAACCAAAATTGCGGATGCTTTAAACGTCTCTCTTGACTATCTTACCGGGAAAACAAACATCGAACTGGATAATTCCATTATTAAACGGGTAGTGGAGATTCAGAGCCTGCCTGATGAAGATAAGAAGCACATATTATACGCTCTTGACGGATTATTGCAAAACGTCAGAACTAAATTGGCATTTGGAAAGTAAATAATCAGTCTCGTTTTGGTAAAACCTTTTTTACAAATAACTCCAACAGAACAACGAAAAAACTACCGACCATTAATACAAAAACAATATTGGCCAAAAGGTCATTATGCTTTATTAAAATCTCATCACCTCTTTTTGCTTGAACTATCTGGTATTCTCCATCCATCTTATAATACCATAGCCTAACTTCATCACCTTGTTCAAACAGATCGGAATATTTTGTATTTCTGTGAATTATTCTTCGCTTAAATGAATCAATCCTGAGTGCCATACAATCATATGTTCTATCATTACCTCGAAGATTTGTCCTTGCCCAATAACTGTTACTAATTACTTCAACTATTTCCCCATCAACGGTTCTAAAGAGTGGTATTATCTTAAGGTCTGAACCAACATTGGCACTTAACGTTAATACCAGAATAATCTTTCCCAATAAAAAAGTATTATCCCAAAAGGTACTTTTAACATCAATTTTATTCAACAATGTCTTCATGCTCTAATATTTCTATTATTGACTTTATGTCCATTGATATACTTTCAATCTCTTTCTGGCTTAATGTAGATTTCACCTCTGGAGCATCTTTTATCAGCTCCCATGCATTACCCAAAGAAACATAATCAAAAGCAATATCTTTTATTGCTTTCTTTGCTAAAAGCCCTTGTACGGTGGGAGAAGCAAGACTCAACCGAACACTCATATATTCATATACATCAAGAAACTCTTTCCCTTTCCCATCACCAATCTTACTAATGCTCTCCTTAATTGCCTCATTGGTTAGGAGAACATTAATAGTCGCATCAACTTTGTTGATGTATACAAATGCTTTTATCAAAACTCCGCGTAATCCGGAAGCGACTTTACCTGTTGCTCCTATAGGTGTAAATGACTCAACAATTGTAACAGCATTCCCTGCTATTCGCATTGCCTCTTTATTAGAAGCCTCATTGCGTAACCAGGGCAAAACAAATGCAGGCATTGACACGATTCGGCTTTCCAGCTCAGGCGGTAATTCATAAAATGATAAATCCTCCTCAAAATAGATAACCACAGGCTCAAAAGGAT
>JBKHAH010000156.1:0-2661 GCA_046542995.1 Bacteroidales bacterium | reverse complement strand
ACTTCAAGTTCAGCAGATGCGGTAACTTCAGCAGAAACAGCATCTGCTTTATAGCACACAGTTCCAAATATATTATAGATGCCATTATTCCTATGTGGATATACTCCCACTACTTACCTTGATTTTTCTTTATTCCATTTAGTGTCCCATACAATATTAACTGGATACCGTAACTCGTCCTTTGCATATTTTCTTGGTAACTCAATAAAAATACTTGTGGGAAAAGTTCCTGTTAATGTAAAATTAATAGGGTTATAGTGTGTTAACACGGTGCAAAGATGCATTTTTTTTTATTAATAAAAACAAAAGATGAGTGTCTATATAGACCATAAATCGGTTTTTCTTCTGTATTTCTCATTGGCTTCAGCTCCTTTGTGGCGAGCATATATTACTAATATAACACACATTATCTGGTCAGTAAAAAGGAAGCAGTGTAGGCAAAATGTTTTAATATCTTCCCATAATTTCGTGAAATTTTAAATTTAAATTTCCTCTTTATCATCTATTACGCCTCTAATAAACTATTTGTGAAAATGGTTTTTAAAACCTTTTTTTAATTGTATGAGATATTCTTATGATAATGTTAACGATAAGTTATCTATAAGATTTTAGAGTAATTCCATGCCATTGCTTTAGCAGCAAAAACTTTAAAAGGGAAATATAATTTAGCAACTATAAATCTCTCAGGACGTGGCGACAAGGATGTTGGCAGAGACTTTGAGTAAAATATTTCTATTAAAAATTTGTTTTTTTCAAAAATTCAAACTTGCTTTGCATCGATAATAAACCAAGAAAATGAGTCTTTCAACCTATACAATGCATCATCATCATCATTCACTACTCAGCGAATGGTGGTCCGCTATTGGTATAGTTTGATAGATTAAGTAGATACTATTAAACCCATAAAACGGGGAATTGCCATTCAAAGGCAGTTCCCCGTTTTTTTTGTGCTAATTTTTTAACTAATTGAATATGAAAAATCAAAAACTAACACTGGCAATCCAGAAGAAAGGTCGTTTAAGCGATAGCTCCATTGAGCTGCTCAAACTATGTGGAATAAAAGTAAGCAACGGTGGAAATCATCTAAAGGCGATTGCCGAGGGGTTTCCCATGGAAATCATCCTACTACGTGATGATGATATACCTCAGTATGTAGCCGATGGTGTGGCAGACATTGGCATCCTCGGAATGAACGAGGTGCTTGAGAAGGACAAGGAGGTGGAGGTAATTCGAAACCTCGGCTTTTCCAAGTGTCGCCTTTCAGTGGCTGTTCCAAAATCGGTTGAATACACCGGCAGAAATTACCTACAGGGTAAACGCATAGCTACCTCCTACCCTGTTATGCTTGAAAAATTCCTGGCTGACAATAATATTCAGGCAGAGATACACAGTATTAGCGGTTCGGTGGAGATTGCCCCAAGTATTGGCCTTGCCGATGTTATTTTTGAGATAGTTAGCAGCGGGGGCACATTGCTAAGCAACGGTCTAAAGGAGGTGGAGGTAATAATGCGTAGCGAGGCAGTAATTATTTCAAATCCGAAGCTGTCAAACGAAAAGAAAAACCTTCTTGAAAAGTTGCTATTCCGCATCGAGGCAGTACAGAAAGCCAAGCGAAACAAGTACATTCTGCTTAATGCTCCTGAGGAGAAGTTAGAAAGCATTAGCAGTCTTATACCCGGAATGAAAAGCCCCACGGTACTACCATTGGCTCAAAAGGGATGGTGCTCCCTACACTCGGTTATAAGCGAGGACGATTTTTGGGAGGTTATTGATAACCTTAAAGAGGCTGGTGCCGAGGGGATACTTGTGGTACCGATAGAAAAGATGGTAATGTGATAGAACACGGATAACGCCGATTTATCGGATGAACACTGATAAGAACTAAATAACTAAAAACTTAACTGTACACTGAAAATGCAGAATTGGCAAAATATCGATGGCAAAAAAAAATTCGTGTAAATCAGTCCAATCTGCGTAATCAGCGTTCCAAAAAATAAAACGATATGACTTCTCTGAATTTCGATAAGCTAAATGGCTTAATCCCTGCAATAGTGCAGGATGCAGCAACCGATAAGGTGCTAATGGTTGGGTTTATGAACCGCGAAGCGCTGGAGAAAACCCGCAAAACGGGAATGGTAACATTCTACAGTCGTACCCGCAGACAAATATGGACTAAGGGCGAAACATCGCGCAACTATCTTAGAACAAAGGATATTATACCCGATTGCGATGGCGACACTCTGCTAGTCAAAGCGCTGCCCGATGGCCCCGTATGCCACACAGGTAAAGACACCTGTTTTAATGAGGTTAACGAGGGGAACCTAAGCTTTTTAAATACCCTTGAGAGCATAATTGAATCACGAAAAGACGAACTGCCCGAAACGAGCTACACAGCAAAACTATTTAATGCTGGGTTAAAAAGAATAGCGAAGAAGGTAGGCGAAGAAGCCATTGAATTGGTTCAGGAGGCAGAGGGCAATGATAACAATAGGTTCCTAAGCGAGGCTGCTGATTTGGTTTACCACATTCAGGTTCTACTTGCAGCTCGTAACCTAAGCCTTAGCGATGTTGCCACAACTCTTCGTCAACGCCACAGTAAAAACGCCAATGCAACTACTCAGGAGGAAAATTTTAAACGTGGTGAAAAGCAATGGGGGAAAT
>JBKHAH010000077.1:0-14800 GCA_046542995.1 Bacteroidales bacterium | reverse complement strand
TTCCTTTTTGCCATGTGGATGGATATACAGGACAATGAGAGGCTATACAAGTAAATAACATTTTTTAATGAGGGATTTCACACATACAGCATACCAACAGTACCTAAGTGCGCTAAAGGAAAACATTGGAACCTTTCTTAGGTTTGATGAGTTTTTGGAAGCATCGAAAGAACCAAAAATGTTCTGCCTACTCCGCCACGATGTTGACAGAAAGCCCCATCTCGCCTTAAAAATGGCAAAACTGGAGCAGAGTATGGGCATTAAGGCAACCTACTACTTCCGCATGAAGAAATGTTCATTCAGGCCTAAGATTATTAGAGAAATTTCCCATATGGGGCACGAGGTGGGCTACCATTACGAATCCCTTTCCGACACCAATGGTGATGTTAATTTGGCATTAAAAGATTTTGAGGAGAACCTTGCCAAGCTTAGGGAGGTTGCCACCATTAAAACCTGCGCCATGCATGGCCAACCGCTAAAACCCTACGATAACAGGGATATTTGGCGAATAAAGGAGAACCATGAATATCTGAAAAACAAACTTCAAATTCTGGGCGAAGTGTACTTAGATATTGACTATACTGATATTGCCTACATTAACGATACAGGTAGGAACTGGACGTCGGGGCGCGCTAACGTAAGGGATAAGGTTTACTCTAGCATTAAAGCCGACTTCTCCTCAGGTAAGGAGCTGCTTAGCTACCTTTCCGATTCACCTCACCCCAAAATTTGCTTTCAGATTCACCCCGAAAGGTGGAATAACAAAACTTTAGGCTGGGCAATTCAACTTATGAGGGATACAGCTGCAAATACTGCAAAAAAACTACTTAAATTGTTAAGGAAAAAATAACCTGAAATGACAACAGTCGATAATCCACATAGAAGGTTTCGTAATCCCCTTTTACTTATAAAGGCGATATTCTCAAAAACCCTGGCGGTTATTGCCTATAACTGTTTTATCCCTCCCTTTATCGTGTTTCTTCACCGGATTAGAGGTGCCAAAATTGGCAAGAAGGTTTTTATAGGCAGGTGCGTTGTAATTGATGACTACAGACCAAATCTGGTAGAGATTCAAGATTGTGTGGGAATTGCATCTGGAACGATTATACTAGCACATCGTCGGGATTTAAAGAATTATTCAACAAATAAATCATTATGGGACTACCCATTCACGATACAAAAAGTTACCCTTAAAAAAAACTGTCAGATTGGAGTAAAAGCAGTAATAATGCCAGGGGTTACCATTGGGGAAGCTTCAATAGTTGCTGCAGGAGCAGTGGTAACTAAAGACGTGCCCGATTTTACCGTTGTTGGAGGAATACCTGCCAAAATCATTAAATCTTACAATCAGTAATGAGAGTATGCTAAAAAGAATTTTTACATACCTATTCTATGCATCGCTCATATTCTTAGGGTACTACCTTTACAAAGCCGATTACCTCGCTATGCCAAAGATTCATAGCTGGGGGTACTCAGTAATATCATTAATTCTTCTTTTACTCGGTTTCCTATTGCAAAATATTAATTGGCAAAGAATTCTGAAGGTATTTAACATTAACACAACTCTCAAATCCGCAAGTATATCCGTAGGCTTGTCTATATTTATGAAGTATATCCCGGGTAAGGTAATGGTGGTTCTGGGGCGTGCTGCATACATATCTGAAAAAAAAGGGGTTCCAATCGTTCATGTTACAACAGCATCACTTTTCTCACAGATTATCAGCCTGTGGGTTGGTTTCCTGCTTGGCAGCATTGCGCTTATAAATGCCGATATTGAAATAGTCTGGAAAGCGATAAGCGCAATTATTTTTGCAGGTCTTTCCATTACCCTTTTCCTGCCCCAGCTCCCTAAAAAAGCATTCAGTTTGCTTTTCAAACTATTTAAGAAAGATATTGCCTACCCCCAAATAACCCAAAGGCAAATACTCTCGGTACTCCCAACATACATATTAACATGGCTATCGTGGGGGTTCGGATTCTACTTCCTAACGCTTGCGCTATCGGAGATAACGCTACCGGTAATATACGGCATGGTTTTCCCCCTGGCGGGGACATTGGCCATAGTTTCCCTTTTTGCGCCGGGAGGAGTTGGTATCCGCGAAGGGTTACTGGTTAGCAGCATGGTTATTTACGGTATTCCAGTTCACCAGGCAACCGCCATTGCTCTGGCAAGCAGACTATGGTTCTTAATAGGAGAGCTAGCTGCATTTATGGCTGCAGTAACCTTACGATACCTGAGTAAAAATGGCTAATCTACTATTAACGTCTCTCCTTTTTAAACAACCATCGGGCATCTTTCATTAGCTGGGAGTCAAAAGGTATGTCGTTCTTAATAGACTTCTCCTCAATGGATTTCATTAACGACTCGTTGCCACTCATCTCCTTTAATAAAAGTTCCATCGCCATTTTTTTGTCCCAAAAATCAACTCCTTGGTCATTAAGCCTCTCTTTAGCTATCAATCTGGCTGCAGTAAGCGTATCATCAGTCTCAACAGATTCTAAAGCGGCAGAGATTGAATCCTGATAGGTGCTATCAGAAACTATTTTTGATGCAAGCCAGCTCATTATAGATTCTTCCGAAAATTTTGTTTTCCAACCGGATTTCTGCTTGTTCTCCTTTTCTAAAGCCTCCTTAGTTTTTACTTCACGATAAATCCCCTTACGAGCTGCCTCATAATCGGGCAGAGTAACAACCTCCCAAAAACGCTGGGTTGGCTTTAACTTAAGAAAAGTTTCCCAGTAAGCCTCCTTGTTCATCCACCACCAGTGAATTGCATTGTGATGGTATTGGCGCGTTTGAAACTGGTTGAAAAAAATAAGAAGCACAAGCACCGAAGTAATGGCATACTTTCGCCAATCCCTCTGCTTAAAACCATAATCAACCACACAGGCAAAGGGTATGGCTAACATGCCGTAGGAATCAACAAAGGCCCTTAAGCCAAAACCTCCGCCAAACCACCAGCTCCACCATGAGGAAAGGATATAAATGCTCAGCAATTTGTATAGAAGGATGGGCACAAAAAGCCCCGGGATTTTTTTGGGAAGCATAAATATGCCCCCAAGGGCAAAAATCATTAGCGGGGTATAAACCAACCAGCCCTTCTTGTAGCTTAGCAGTATGTTAAAAATTTGCGGATTATCAAAAAAGAATCCAGCGCCTTTGTAACCGTAGGTAAAATAAAACACCTTGCCCGAGACGCTATACCAATAGGCAAACTGGGGCACCCATACCAAAACAAATGCAGCTACCATCAGTAGCACCCAATGAGAACGACGAATAAAATACATGAACCGCTCCTGAAAATCTTTCCAGCTTTTTATATTCCATAAGAAAAACAGAAGCAACACAATAATATTTGTAGGACGAATAAGGGTAATGAACCCTGCAAGCGCACCGCAAATTAAAATTCGCTTAAACGACGGAGCATCCCAGAACCTTATGGTAAACCAAATAAACAGGGTAATTAGCACAAAATTGTAGGCATGAGTCATTGGAGCCTCGTATGTAGAATAGTAGTAGAGGTTTGTGCCAAGCGTAATAGCCAGTATGGTAAATGCCACAACGTAATCGTCAAAGAACCGCCGCAGGATTTTTGCCAAAAAAATCATCCCAAGCCATAGGTAGAATAAAGTGCTGAATGTTAGCGCAAATCGATAGGGCCGACTGTACCCATCGGCCTCCCATTTGGTTACGTGTGCAACCCCATGCGCAATGGCAAAAAAGGGAGAGTATAGTACAGACATGCCCATGGTAGTTATTATTACCCTTTTACCGGTTGGGGTTTCAACTGGCCAAATGAGGTCACCAAACTTATCCATGTTCTCCTCACGGAAATCGAGGGCAATATCATTGTAAATAAATACAGCGGGTAAATATGCGTAGTACGATTTAATATCCCACTCTATAACCCCATCCGGCTTGTTATAGCGCGAGTGCCAAAAATTTGTTGCAACAATAATTAGCAGAACTACAATAATGGTTTTTTTAACAATATTCTGCGAAAACCAGTTA
Organism: Bacteroidales bacterium; assembly: GCA_046542995.1. GTDB lineage: Bacteria > Bacteroidota > Bacteroidia > Bacteroidales > Tenuifilaceae > Perlabentimonas. The sequence goes on along the minus strand of JBKHAH010000077.1, from coordinate 10,788 downwards.
AATAATCTTTGCATGAGATGACTTTAGGGTGATTTATCTGTTTGCCTCGAACTTGCCACAAAAGTAAAAAATTTCATTTAATTTGGTTAATAGAGTTTTACTTGCTGATGGGTATCGCTGTAATCGTGAAATATATTACTAAATTTGCACGCAAGCTAACCGTAAGAAAAATTAAACAATGATTAAGCTCTTTAACCTATCAAAAAAACAAACCGAACTAATAACCCTCCCTGCCAAAATAATTGGCTCACTGCTGCTTGCATTCATTATTGTGCGATTCCTTGAATACTTTGCTTATAATGCTAACTATGGCGGCGGAAGTTTAGTGAACTACATTTATGGAATAAAACACGATGTACTGTTTGCATGTGGATTTACACTTACGCTATCACCCCTTCTCATTCTTTTCTACTTCTTCAGAAAAGCTGCTTTATCAATTCTACATATCCTAATAGGCTTAGCAAGCATCACTACCTGGTTCCTCTCCGAGTATTACCTAGTAAGCCTCGTACCGCTCGATCATTCTGTACTTATATACCCTATATCTGAAATGCTGCACATTGCAACATCGTCTGTCGAACTATCTATAGGGCAGATAATTAAAGGGATTGTAGTTGTTTCAGCAAGTTTTGCAGTTCCCTGGTTAGCCCTTTGGCGGTTACGTTTAAATGCCCGGATAGGATTAGCGGCAATTGCTCTGGCTATAGTCCCTCTGGCTATTCACAAGAGTTTTACTCCAAACATCATTCGATTTGAGCAGAACCAAAACTACTACCACCAAATTAATAAGGCGGCATTTTTTGTCAGCCAAATAAGATCGCATTTAAAACAATCAGTGAGTTACAATGATTATGATATTAAGGCTATTGCCATAGAGTATCAAGGTTTTTCCAAAGAGGAAGAATATCTAAACCCAAAATATCCTTTTATGCGGAGAAACTCCAATGTAGATGCTGTTGGAGACTACTTTAATTTTAAAGAGGAGAAACCCAATATCGTATTTATAATTGTTGAGAGCCTGTCGCGTGAGGTATCAGGGCCCAACGCAAAGAGGGGAAGTTTTACACCCTTTCTTGACTCACTGGCACAGCATAGCCTATACTGGAGCAACTTCCTATCAACATCGGAGCGAACATTTAACGTGCTGCCCTCTTCTCTTTCTTCGTTACCCTATGGAGAGAAAGGGTTTACTCAGCTGGCAAAGGGCAATAAACCCTACCCGCATTTTAACTCCATAACCAATCTGTTAAAAAATTCTGGTTACAGGAATCACTTCTTCTACGGTGGCTGGGCTTTTTTCGATTATATGAGCGTTTTTTTAGAGGATGCCGGGGTGAAAATTGCCCTAGGCAGTGGAGGGTTTAGCGATAAATACGAAAGAATTCAGGAGAATAAGGACGGTTTCTCGTGGGGATACCCCGACCACGCCCTTTTCCAGATGGCGCTTGAACAATTAGATACAATTCACTGGCAGCCACGGTTCGATATCTACCTAACACTCAGCATGCACGAACCTTTCTTCCCCCCAAACCAAGAATACTGGGAGAATAGGGTTGAGCAGCACGTAGAACCATTCGCTTTGAATGATAAGGAGAAGGATTTTTACGAGCACCGAAAGGTACGGTTTGCCACTATGCTATATACCGACAACTCAATAAAAGAATTCTACAACGAGTACAAGAAACGACCAGAGTACGAAAATACCATCTTCTTTATTTTTGGCGATCACTATGTTGTGCTGGGTGGTTCAAGCTCATTGGATAAATACCATGTTCCTTTTATGATTCATTCTCCATTACTAAAGGAAAGTAAGGTTTTCCCTGCCGTGTCATCAACCGCCGATATTCCTCCAACAATAGCAAACATGATGAGCAAACACTTTAATGTTGAAACACCCCCCTGGGTTCATTGGCTAGGGTTTCCTATTGACACATGCTCACATTTCCAGTCAGAAAGGCTGGTTCCTTTCATGCGGGTTAACCGCAATATTGATGAGCTGCTGTGGCAGAATCACTTCATATCACGAGGCAGACTTTATATGGCAGATGAAAAGTTACAAATTACAAAGGTTGACAACGATAGCATTAAGCAGGATTTAGAGCGTAAGCTGGAGCTGTTTAACATACTAAACGAGTACGTTTGTAAGCAGAATACAATACTGGCACCAAACCTAAAAACAAGATAAAACTATGGTTATTAGATATACAATTACACTACTTAGCATTCTGGCAGCATTGCTTACTTCTTGTACAAGCCAGAAGCATGAAGGCGATAATTCTGAGACTAAAATTCTTGGTCATTGTGGGAGTGGTGCAAATTATGCGTCAGACATTGAGGCCAACTCCTACGCCTCGGTTAAGAATGGTTTTGAGAAACTCCATGGTGCCGAGGTGGATATTCAGTGTAGCAAGGATGGCACAATATGGCTATACCATGATGTCGACCTGCCCGAAAACGAAATGGGAATGCTTTGCATACCGAACTCAACCGATTCGGAAATATTTGAACTGTTTGCACAGGATACAACCCGCTCAATAACCAAGCTGGAGGATATACTTATCCTAATAAACCAAATGGATAAAAAGCCCCTTCTCTCGCTCGATGTAAAGGGATACTTCCCAAACGGATGTTTTGAGAGAGCAAGTGCCCCCAATTCATATTTTGAGATGCTTGCTGAAAACATTAGCTATCTGCTAAATAAATACAACCTATACAATAACGTAATGGTTGAAACCGACTACAAGTATTTTTTAGACCTTATCCGCGACTCTGAGCCCAACATCGAGTGCTACCTGCTGGGCTATCATGATTTTAACGAGAAAGTTGATGAGGCCCTAGCGAAAAACTACCACGGCGTTTCCTACAGGTATAGCGACGAGAACCTTGATAAGCAAGCCATTGAAGCAGGTCAGCAAAAAGGGTTAAAAGTTATGCTCTGGGCTGTTTACAAGGAGGATGATTTCAGGATGGTTATAGACTGGAAACCCGATTTGGTGCAAATTGGAAATTTAGAATTACCCAATCTGTAATTCAATCCATTTAAAGATTAACATTTTTAGAAAGCGGTTGTTACTTAAAAAACCAACAACCTTAAAATAGGTCCATCATGACAAAAGGCAGAGAATCAAAACCTCATATTGGAATTTATGGTCGTAGGAATAATGGCAAAAGCTCGCTCATAAACATGCTGGCAGACCAAAGCGTAGCCATTGTTTCCAACTTTGCAGGAACAACCACCGACCCCGTAAAAAAATCATTGGAGATACTGGATTTTGGCCCGGTAATACTAATAGATACTGCAGGCATTGACGATACAGGAGATTTAGGCGAGAAACGGATTGCCAAAACGCTGGAAACAATAAATCACATAGATTTGGCCATACTGGTTATATCCAACAGCCTTTGGGGCGATTTTGAAACCATGCTGGTTGAGAATTACAAAAGGACCGATACCCCATACATTATTGTTAACAACAAGCAGGATATTGCGCCGCTTACCAGCGAGGTGAAAGAACGGCTGACAAAACTGCCAAACTCGCCCTTTGTTCTGGATATTAGCTCAACCGAAAAAACTGGTTTTAAAGAGCTTGTTGAGGCCATTGAAAAATCAATCCCTGATTCCTCGTGGCAAACACCAACCCTACTCGGCAACCTTGTGCACAAGGATGATATTGTGATGCTTATTACCCCTATCGATTCTGAAGCGCCAGCCGGCAGGCTTATTTTACCACAGGTACAAGCCATACGCAATGCGCTTGACAATAATGCTGTGCCCATTGTGCTTAAGGAGACAGAGGTTGAAGCATTCCTGAAAAACACGGGCATAAAACCCAAAATTGCTGTTACCGATAGCCAGATTTTTGCCCAAGCCGATAAACTCATTCCTAATGATGTGCAGCTTACCAGCTATAGCATCCTGCTGGCACGTTTAAAGGGTGATTTTGAGAATTACATTAAGGGTACACCCAAGATATCGGAACTAAAGGATGGCGACAGGGTGCTACTGCTGGAGAGTTGCACGCACCATGTTTCGTGCGAGGATATTGGACGCGTAAAAATACCTAAATGGATACGCAGCTATACCAAAAAGGAATTGGAGTTTGATATGGTTGCCGGGCTTGATAAGCTTCCGCGCCCAATTACAGAGTATGCCCTGGCAATACAGTGCGGAGGGTGCGTAATAACGCGCAAACAGTTACAAGGTAGGTTACGCAGTGCCATTGAAGCGGGTGTGCCTGTTACAAACTTTGGAATGGCCATTGCCTACGTTCAGGGAATATTCAAAAGAGCCACAGCCCCATTTGTAAATCAGAATGATTGAACATTTAACCTGTAACCTTATTATTAATTAGACAAACTCAATAATTCAATATTACCATCACAAAAAGCCTACTCAACCCTAAACATAATAGTCTTAGAAATTTCATTGCCCATTTTATCAATAGCACGAAGCTTAACGCTATAGGTTTGGCTAGCCTTGAAGCTGCTGATTGGCTGTGAGTAAACCCTCTCTTTAGATTCGTTAATAGAAAAGGTAATCCTATCTACACCAACAATATCATCGGTGGCAGCTACGTATAGCTTTACTCCACCCGAAAAAACGGGAATGGTTTCCCCTTCGATATCAATAAACTTGTAGGGTTTTACTGAAAAATTATGGAATAATTCGGGTGCATTGGCATCTACGCCAAACTCTGCGCTTGAAACATTCAGGTTCTCAACATGATCCCAGGCTGTAATATTCACTTTGTGGTATCCAGCCTGCTTAACGGTAAAGGGCTCTTGATACGATATTGATGACTCATCATTGATTTTATACTCAATACGATTTAACCCAGAACCCCTATCGTTTGCAGTAATGTTAACTTTTGTTTCGGGGCCAATCCATAAAGTATCGCGCAGAGTAATGTGCTTGCCTGTAAATGAATGTGAAATATTTGGTCCGGTAATATCTATCTCAGGCATGGTAAACTCCTGTCCACTGGCATCGCTCTCGCCCTTATTGTCAACATTGTCAACTGCATACGAGCGTATTGATACCGCACCAGAAATTTCGGATAAGAAGATTGGCTTATCATACAGTTCAAACGGCTTATTATTAATTGAATAGTATATCTCCTTAACGCCAGCCTTATTGTCAACTGCAGCAACTCTTAGCTGGCTTCTGCCGGAGGAGTACTCTTTACCGGCCACCATGTAGGTGTTTCCTGCAATCTCCTCAAATACCATGGGTGGGGTTCGGTCAACAAAAAAGGTGAAAGACTGGGGTTCCTCCTCATTCCCAACAATATCAACAGAGTACCATTCTATGGTATGCTCACCTTCGGGGAGGTTTGACATGGGTATGGCTCGCCTATAGCGAGCGTCCTTTGCATCGTTTATTGCATAGTAGGTAGCCTGCACCCCAACCTCATCGGTTGCATTTAGCACAAGTTTAGATTTTGCTGAAACCACGTTCTCATGTTTCGGCCCCTCAATATCAAGCGTCGTTTCAGGTGGGGTTGTATCAACAATAATAATGCGCTTCCCTTCGTCCTCCTTGTTTCCAACGTTATCTACAGCATAAAACTTTAGAGTATATTCTCCCTCCTTATCAAAAACCAGGGGTTGATTATAGGATTGGTATTCCGATTCGTTAACTGAATAATGGATTGCTCTAATGCCAGAATGGGAATCAAGAGCATTTAATTCAAGGGTTGCAACTCCCGAAATATAAATAATATCATTTTTCTGAATCCCCTTCTGTGTATCAAAACTGGGAGATGTTTTAGGAGGAATACCATCGGCATATAAGTCGAAACGAATTTTACGACCCAGATACAGGTTGAGATGGGTTAGGAAGTGTGGGCCGTGCCCGTCCCAATGCATGGGCATATCCTCTGGGTTCAGGCTCTCAAGTTTTACTGCATCGCTCCCATCGGGTTTTGTGGAAAGATAGATGTAAACGGGAGTGCCAGGGTTTACAAATAGCTTTCCGGTTGAATCAACATGAAACGAATCAGCCTCCTGAGCCGTGGCACCCAAAGCTGCCATTAGGAAAATTGGTGCTAAAAAGCGAATTATATAGCGAAACCTCATATCGTATGGTTGTTTTGTATTGAGTTATTTGCTAATTCATTTTACTTACAATAAACTCTACCCTGCGATTAACCCTGTGCTTCTCCTCGGGGCACGATATGCCCTCAGCACATTCGTTAAGCAGCATGGTTTCACCGTACCCTTTTGACTTGAGCCTTTGCTCTGGCACTCCTCTGGATTTTAGGTACGCTACAGCGGCCTGGGCTCTTTGCTCCGACAACTCCATGTTGTAATCAGCATTGCCTCTGGAGTCGGAATGCGCCCTAATCTCCAAATGAATATCCTTATACCTTTTCATGAGCGATGCCAATTTATTTAGCTCAACCTTGGAACTCTGACTAAGCTCCGCGCTATTAAGCCCAAAGAAAATATTATCCATATTAACCACTGCATCGGGCGATGTGTGTACAATAAACTCTTTGGGGTCCTCTTTATTGCCCACATTATCAACGGAATATATTCTTAGGGAGTACTCACTCTCGGTATTAAAAGCAATGGGCTCCTCAAAAAGTTTAAAAGGCTCATTATTAACAGATGCGTAGGTTTTGCCTACCCCTGACATGCCATCTTGGGCATTAGGAACTACAGTAGCACCAACCTCAGCAAAATAGTTCTGGTTTATGTGAAAGAGTAGTCCCGATTCAAAATCGATGCCTGAATTTGGAGCAACACCATCAGCAAGTACTTTAAACCTAACAATCTTATTCTGTACCACATCGCGATGCGCAATGTAGTGTACCCCATGCCCATCCCACTGCATTGGGTTGGCAGCCTTATCGCTGCTGGGCGATTTTACCAGCTTATCATCCTCGTTGGCTGGTGAGATGAATATATACGCAGGAGCATCGGCCTGAGTGTAAACCTGCCCTGTGCTATCAACATAAAGAGCAGGTAATTGCTCCGGATTATCCTGTGCTTGCACATAAAAAAGCTGCACAATAAAAACGGAAGCTACAATAGTAAGGAGTCTCATCATCCTGTTTTTTTATTTCTCGAAATTATAAACTATAATCTAATTTGCAATCCATTCGCACCCGGTATGGCTATATATCAATATCATCTTCGCCTAGTTTAAAGCCGATAATAATAATATCGTCAAGCTGATTGTATGTGGAACCCCTCCACTCCATATGCTTCTGCTCAAGTATCTCCTTTTGCTTTGCCATAGGTAGCTCATGTATCTCAAGCAGCAGCTCCTTAAAATACTTGGTGCCAAATTTCTTTCCGTGCTTCCCTCCAAACTGGTCGGGGAACCCATCGGAAAAGATATAGAAAGTTGTAGGGTCTGTCACGTCAACTGTATGCATCTTAAACTCTCTCTTATCCTCCTTCTGTAAACCACCCACAGGGTGCGGATCGCCTTTAATCTGATGCAGCTCGCCATTTACTATGTAGATTAACGGATTTTTTGCACCGGCAAAAAGAACCTTCCTGCCATTGTCCTTAATACTGCAAATTGACATATCCATGCCGTCCCTATTGTCGGTGGTTTTCTGTTTTAGCAGGAAGCGTATATAGCGATGCAGGTCGTTAAGCATCTCGTTGGGAAGAACTACCCCATTTCGAATAATTGTATCGAGCAGATTAAAGCCAATCATGCTCATAAACGCTCCAGGAACTCCGTGCCCTGTACAGTCTATGGCTGAAATAACAAACCCGCTATCATCATCGCAAACGTTATGGAGTTTAACATAGTTTTTTCGCTGCTTACCTTTAAGGACTTTGGGAGATGCGTACCCAGAGAACCAGTAAAAATCGCCGCTAACAATATCGCGGGGCTTAAGCAGTACGAATGACTTTGGTATGGATGCAGACAGGTTCTCCTCTGCGGGAAGCATGGCATGCTGAATACGTTGAGCATAATTAATACTGCTGGTAATATTCTTGTTCTGCTTATCAATCTTGTTAAATGCGCCCTCCAAATCTTTATTAACCTGCTCAATCACATCCTTCTGCTCGGCTATCTCCTTGTTCTGTTTTGAGAGCTTCTCGTTCGCTTTCTTCTTTTCTTTTAAGTTTAGGAATATCATTACGGCTATGCCCAGTACGGCCAAAATAATTACCACAAAAATGTTTCTAACCATCTTCTGGTTTTTGATAGTTGCATCCTGCAGGGCTCTCTCTTTGCTCAAGAGGTCAATTTCCATTTGCCGCTCGCGCGATATTTCCTCAATCTGATGAAGGCTCTGCTCAGTTTCGTGCAATGCACGCTGCTTGTTAAGCAGCTCCTTTTCGGTTACCACCCGGGCACTATCAATGGCACTCAGTTCGGTTTTAGCCTTATCAACAATTTCTCTTGCCTTGGCATCGCTCTGGCGCATCCTGTCGCGCTGAATTTTTTGCTGAATGGCAGTATAAAGTGAAAAGTATTCGGTTGATTTATTGGGATCTCCCAGCTTTTCGTAAACATCGGCCAGCAGGGAGTAGCTGTTGCGAAGCAATTTCTCATCATTTAGCTCCCTAGCCAGAGCATTGGCCTCCTCAAGCGTTTGGGCAGCATCGGCATGGGCTCCTGACTCGGCCTGAACATTGGCAAGATTTATTAAGGCAGAGGCGATGTAAGGTTTCCTCTTCATCTGCCTCGAAACCTCAATGGTTTTGTTAAAGAATTCTATTGCTTTGGGATAATCCTCCTCATCGGTATAAATCATACCAATATTATTGTATAGGTTCCTTATAGCGTTTAGATTGCCTATTTGCTGGTTCAGCTCAATGGTTTTTTTGAAATGCTCAACGGCCTTGAATGGAAATCCATTTACCCAATATATTGTGGCAGCCTTATTTTGATAATAAGCCGCCTGATTGTAGTCTGCTTCTGCTTCAAATTCAGAAGATTTTTCAAGATTCTCATCAATCTCCTTCACCAGACTTTCGGACAGTTCACTCTGAAACTGGCCAACCACGGTAGAAAAGCTAATAAAAACGAGATAGAAAAGTGAAATGAATCGTAAAGTGGTCTTCATGGTAATTTAGTTTATTGGTTTGATGGCTATATTCATGCCGAGCATCCTGGCAAACTCCTTCCCTTCATCCAGAATATCATCGTCATCATCGGGGTAAAACCAGATTACTTCAAGCGATTTTCCATTTAGCTCAAGGTCCTCAAAGAGAGACACTATCTCGAGCATCCTTTTTTGTGACGATGAGTTTAAGTAATCGAACTGTAAACTTACTATGGTGGTTGGTTGTGGTTCTGATAGGTATTTACGAACGGCATCCTCTACCGGGCGAAAAAAATCAGTTGAATCCTCGGGCAACGATTTCCCCTTAAACTCTACTATTCCATTATCAAAATCAATTGATACCTGTGGCGTGTCCTCTTGCTGTTCAATTTTGAAAATACCCATGCTGCAATCAATTAATGATGGGACAAAACCCTTAAATACCCATGATTACAAATATAGAGGAATATGGATCAGCAGACAAGGTTAGGGATAACTAAAAAAGATGATATTGGTCAGCTGCAATGAGTTTGATATATAGTATCCACTTAAGTATGTTTATTGGTATCTGTACCAAAAGGTTCATCCGTTAACCTATTGTTTGTAATAAAATACTAAATGGTTAGGTACAAACAATAGGTTAACGGATGATAAACATCACTGCTTCAGGTATGTTAACGAACAAATAAGGAAACTATCCGTAGTAGTACTTTAAATTTAAGTAAATTACCTTTCGCCTCCCATACCAACAATTTGGTAACCTGAAAGGTCAATTTCCTTGTTCTTGTCCGTGTTAATATCCTTAACAATCATGTGCGTTCCGCCTTTATTTTGAATGTCTTTATGGATCATTTCCATAACCATTCCGCTTCCGTAGCCCCAGCCGCCGGTTGCCAGAGCGCCAAATCCTTGCATATGACCATAGGCGTGCTTTAGGTTCAGCTTCTTATCGGTTGTAATCCATAGCCTAACGCTACTCTCCATGTCCTGATAGATATACTCTTTGCACTTAAACCCAAGGATTGTTTTTGTATTCCCGGTAGATTTATAGGACGGGTGTACAAACTCCTCAGGAATCTCCTCGTCCTGATACTCTTCATAATCCTCATAATCTGCAACATCAGTTGTTTCGGCTATATCGGCAGTATCGGCAGGCAAGGACATGGCTACACCACTACGCTCAGCACCATCATCGCCAAGCATAAGCATGGCGCCATTCTTTATATCAAAAATCATGGTGCTTTTCTGCTTTTTGCCAGTTTTGTCATCAATGGCATCAAACATCAATGCATAGTTCTTGCTATCGGGGCTAAAGAATGTTGTGTAGTCCATTTTCTGCACCTCCCCCTCGGAATCGGTGGTTTCAATCTCCATCAGCATGCTTGATGAGAAGCTATAGTTCATGTCGTGCTTAACATCGTTTAGGCCCATGGCCTGCATCATCCTTCTTTCCAGCGCATTGGGTCCTCTTTGTTTCTTCTTCTGCTGCTCCTCCTGTTCTTCTTGCTCTTCCTGCTCCATCTCTTCCTCTTGCTGGTCTCCTCTTAGCACCTCCTTCGCTTTATTTTTCAGAAAGCTTTTAATTTGCGATTCGGAATCGAAAGGGCTAAATAGCATGGTAGCAACCAATGCTATTGATAAAACTATGGTTCTCATTTTATAAGGTGTTAGGTTAATAAAATTTATGATATGAAATGCAAGTTACATCAATAAAGGTTTTAACAGCAAGTAGGAGATAAAAAAAATCAATTATTTTAAAAATAATTTA
>JBKHAH010000155.1:0-2711 GCA_046542995.1 Bacteroidales bacterium | reverse complement strand
CACCTCACTTCATTATTCATCATTCGTCATTCATTATCAATCTTCCACAACCCACAACCCTCAACTCACTAACTGTCACTTTCAATCAACCATTCAATCACCCAATCACCCCCTCTCATATTTTCTCAGTCTGCATGTCCACTCCAGAAGATATATATGCATAAAATGCAACAAAACCTAACCTTACATGTTATTCTCAAAAGTTAGATTTGAAATGGAATGCATCTCCGTACTCTACCGATTAATTTCAACTACCCCGCTATGCAACGAAAAAAATTAGTCCATACCGCACTAATACTAACAATAATTACCCTTTTGTATAATCTTGCCGAAGGACTAATTGCCGTTTCATTTGGTATTGCAGATGATACGCTGGTGCTCCTGGGTTTTGGTGTGGATAGTTTTGTGGAGGTGATATCAGCCTTTGGAATCCTTCACATGGTGCTCCGTATGCGAAAATCGAAGGTTGATGAGCCCGATAGCTTTGAGAGGAGCGCTTTAAGGATTACAGGTACAGCCTTCTACCTGCTTACGCTTGGCTTGGTAGCGGGGGCTGTTCTTAGCTTCTTCTCAGACAGAGAGCCCGAAACAACACTTGTTGGAATAATTGTTTCATCGGCATCAATTTTAACCATGTGGTTCTTAATGCGGGCAAAGCTAAGAGTTGGTCGCAAGCTTAACTCCAACGCGATTATTGCCGATGCAAATTGCACCAAAACCTGCTTTTACCTCTCATTTATACTGTTGGTATCAAGTCTGCTATATGAGTTTACCGGTGTTGGCTGGGTTGACGATGTTGGCTCGTTAGGGATAGCAATTTTTGCCTTTACCGAAGGGCGCGAGGCTTTTCATAAGGCCAAAACAGGAAATTTAAGCTGTGGTTGCAACGATGATTGTGCATAATTTAAATCTTATAAGATGGTTATAGCCCTTTTGTGTAGGTTCTACATAGTGATGCCTGTCTTCAGCGGATAAACTTAAGCCTATCGGGTTAAAAGACTTGCTAAAAGAATTCGAAAAATATCACTCCTCAAAATAGAGCTAAAAGTGGATAAAAACGTTAAATTTGTAGGAGAATAATCGGTGACAATTATGAATATTATTGAAAAAAGAGACTACATACATAATCATCTTTCCAAGGCAGATGAAAAGATGATTGATGAGTTGTTCGAAAAACTTCGTTCTGTTATTGAAGAAGAAGCCGTTTTGCAATCTAAACTAGAGAGCAGAGCGAAAAAATCAGAAGAAAATATTAGTTCAGGGAAGATTTTTTCAAGGGAGGAAGTTGAAAAACGAACAAATCAAATAGGCCGGTAATGAAGTTAGTTTATACCGAGCAATCTCTAATAAGCCTTGAAGAAGCAATAGAATTTATTGCACCCAAAGTATCCCATGAAAAGCTAATTGAAATCAGAGATAAAATACTTGATGCCGCAGATAAATTGCTAGAACAACCATTTGCAGGGCAAAGAGAATACTTATTAGACCACTTAGAGTTAGGCCATAGAAGACTTGTTGAGGGACATTACAAGATAATTTACAGGGTTGCAGACGAGTATATTTTCATTACGGATATTTTTGATTCCAGGCAAGATCCTGTAAAGATGAAAGGATGACTTTTTAATATTATCGCCCCGCTGGGGCTTGGTACTACTAGTTGCTAATAATTCTACAAGTATTATAGCGGCTCTGACGCCATTAAAAGTTGCATCACAGCGGTAATAATTGTTCAGAATTGACTTAATAATTAACCGGACAATAATGATTTTTTCTCTTCATTGGACAGGCACAGCCTTTCCCTGTAGGTTCAACTTAGCGCTGCCTGTCTTCAGCAGATACAACTTGCTTCCCTCCGCTACCCCCAATAGATATCATTCAAATATAATAGTTTTTAATAATGATTTCGTTGAGCCTTGCAATATTCCCGGTGCGCTGCACCTTTTTGTTTGTTTATCCATGCTTCAGCTACAAATATTCCCGGTGCTACCGCGCCTGACGTTTTAGCAGCCTCAATACCAGCGATAATCGGGTTAGCTACAGTTGCTGCGGAGCAGGCTTCTACTACACTCAGCATTATTCCTATATCCCTATACAGAATCCTTTCTACTTCAATATTCGTCATTCCAATCAATTAGCCAATCACTCACTCACTCACTCATTCCTTCACACTCTTCCCCTGTGTCTTCGGACCCTCAGACACCACTCCCCACTCCTCACGGACTACCAACCATCAACGTCCGTTTTCGGCTATCTTCTGATATGCGTTTATCAACAGAAAACACACATTCGTCAAAATAAGAGGGAGTTACACCCTGTGGCAAGGTTTTTGAAACATTAATAGTCAGACAGTTAAATTTTGCCTGTAATGACCGATTTCGGACAATGGTTTAATTCACATGGGTTTGTCCAAGTTTTTAAAGGCAGAACTTCTGAGCATTTTTTTCGTAGAAACAGAAAACGTTCTTTTTTAATGTGTCTCAAAAACATAAAAGCCAGTAATAGAGGGGTTTGTAGTCATTATATTGCATTCTTTTCAGTTTGGTCATTAAACAATCAAGCTAAACAACCATACTAACCCTCTAATTTTTAGGTAAATGTTTTTTGCGTATATGGAAAAAATATCTACTTTCGCCACTCAATACGCATTGTTTGTCAAAAAACAATGCTATTTTTAAAAAGCTTATTAACAGAAAAACGGTGTTTTATTAACA
>JBKHAH010000011.1:0-51027 GCA_046542995.1 Bacteroidales bacterium | reverse complement strand
TTATCTTTGCATCCAATTTTTATAACAATTTAATAATGTTGCGCCTACGTATTGGTGCAATCAAATCAATAGAGTAAATGAGAGAAAAGAAGAATTTCGGGAAGAAACCCGTGAGGCGGAGTAGACCCGAAGAGAAAGAAACACCAAGAACCTACAAGCCCAGAACGCTTAAAAGCAAAGGGAGAGAAAAGACAAACACCGAGAAAAATGCATCTGATGATGCATTTTCGAGCAATGACAACTTTAGTCAACCCCAACAGGAGCGATCACCCAAACGTACCAGATCATCCAGTAGAGAAAGTTTTAAAGAAAGAAGAAGCGATAGCAGGGGTAAACGTGAGGATAATGCAAGGAAATACAAGCCACGCACATTACGAGACAGAGCTGAAGGAAGCGAAAGGCCTTTAAGAAGAGAATCTTTTGGCAAAGAGGATAAAATTGAGAAGAATGAAGGGAAAAGCCCCAGCTACTACGAAAAGAAGTTCTCAAAACCAAAGATTGAAAAGCGACCTAAAGAAAAACCTCTAGAGGATAAAATTGAAAAAGAACCAAAGATAAAGCCAACTCCACCCGAAATTGAGAACGAACTTAAAACTGATAATGAGGGTTTTATTCGCTTGAACAAGTACATTTCCAACTCTGGTCTATGTAGCCGCCGTGAAGCCGATAGCCTTATTGAAAAAGGTCTTATTACCGTTAACGGAGAGGTTGTAGAGGAACTTGGAGTAAAGGTGAAGCTTACCGACGAGATTAGATACAAAGAGAAGCATCTTGATCCGGAGAAGAAGGTTTACATACTACTTAATAAGCCCAAAGATTACATAACAACTGTAGACGATCCCAATGCAACAAGAACCGTAATGGAGCTCATTGAGGATGCCTGCGACCAGCGTGTTTATCCGGTTGGCCGTTTGGATAGGAATAGCACAGGACTGCTGCTTTTTACCAACGATGGAGAAATGACCAAGCGCCTTACGCACCCAAGCTTTATGAAGAAGAAGGTTTATGAAGTGGGATTGGATAAAAAAGTATCGCCAGAGGATATGGAAACTATCCGCAATGGCATTGAGATAGAGGGTGAAACCATTAAGGCCGATGCAATTGAGTACGTTGATAATGATGACCTATCAAAAATAGGCATTGAGATTCACTCAGGACAAAACAGGATTGTTAGAAGAATATTTGAAAAGTTGGGCTATAGAGTTTACAAGCTGGACAGGGTTTATTTTGCCGGGCTAACAAAAAAGAATCTTCCACGTGGTAAGTGGCGCTTCTTAACGCAAAAGGAAGTAAATATGCTAAGAATGAACCGATTTGAATAGCAAAAACATATAGCGTTACTAAGCGGAGCAGTTACTGTTCCGCTTTTTTTATAATCTATGCGGATTTTACCAAAAAAACTTAGAAATTTGCCATGCATTTATAATTCCCCTTAAATGAAGAAACTACTGACCACATTAATACTAGTAGTAATATCAATTACATCAATAGCCCAATACACCCTTAAAGGTAAGATTGTTGATAAGGAGACAGGTGCCCCTCTCCCCTTCGTTAATATTGTGTATAACGAAGAGGGGCAAGGATTAACCACTAACATCGATGGTATCTTTATCATAGATACTTCAACCCCAATTAGCAAACTAAAAGTTAGCTATGTGGGCTACAAGCAAACCATGGCAGAAGTAACTACTAACGATTACCACAAGCAAATGGTAATTGGACTATCGCCTCTTGCATACAGCATCGAGGAGGTTGTGATTAAGCCAGGGGTAAATCCTGCTCACAGAGTTATTAAGGAGGTTTATAGGAATAGGGATTTAAATAACCCTGAGAAACTACCTCACTTCCGATATTATAGTTACAATAAAATGTATTTCACATTAGAGAAAGATTCCAGCGCTCTTGAATCTTCAGATACTACCAATATTAAATCCAGCAAACATCAGGCAGATTCTTTAGATAAAAAAATACAAAAATTTAAAGAGAAGCAGCATGTTTTTATGATGGAGGCCGTTACTGAGCGAAACTTTAAGCATCCGAACAATAATAGTGAAAAGGTGCTGGCCTCGCGTGTATCAGGACTAAAGGATCCTTTCTTCGTATTCTTATCAACCCAATTCCAATCCTTCTCGTTTTACCCCGAACATATTTATCTAGGCGGAAAAAATCATCTTAACCCAATAAGCAGGGGCAGCACAAAACGTTACCTTTTTGTACTTGAGGATACGCTCTTTACTCAATCATACGACTCACTATTTGTCATCTCGTTTCGTCCGCTTAGGAATCAGAATTTTAGAGCCTTAAAAGGGGTTATGACCATTAACTCGAATGGTTACGCCATACAAAATGTTATAGCAGAACCCGTTGAACCCCCAACCCCCATGTTCACGCTAAAAATTCAGCAACGTTACGAACTAATTGATAGCACCATGTGGTTTCCTGTTGAGCTCAATACTGATATTTACATGAGAATGGCTAATGCACAAGCACACGATACCGCAACAGGGAAAAAAATCCCCATAGATATTCTGGGAGTGGGCAATACTTACATAAAAAATATCGACCTAAACACATCGCAACGGCTACGCGACTTTAGCCATATTGAGCTGACCTTCGCTCCAATGGCAGGTGAGCAAGATGAGGAATTTTGGATGCAATTCCGCAACGACAGTTTAACCCAGCAAGAGCTAAACACATACCATGTAATTGACAGCTTAGGAGAAGCCATTAACCTCGACAGGCAGATGCGAATATTTGAATCGCTATTGACAGGCAGGGTGCCAATGGGGTACTTTAATATCGATCTGAATAAAATAATGGCCTACAACAGGTTTGAAGGGTACAGGTTAGGCGTTGGGCTTGAAACCAACAACCGCCTAGCCAAATGGCTTACCCTGGGCGGAAATTACGCATACGGCTTTAAGGACAAGGAGCACAAGTACGGTGGTTTTGGAAAGATTACCCTTAACCAACGGCATCAGGTAAACATTGAGGGAGAATACCAGTACGATGTTCGCGAGCCCGGCAAGCTGCAATACGACAAGCCCTTTGGGCTGTTTGATACGGAGCAGTTTAGGAACTACTCCATTTGGCGAATGGATTATGTGGAAAAATATTACGGAAAATTTCATTTTAGGGCATTAAAGAACTTTACCATCAGCTTGTCCGCCAGCAATAGCAATTTTGATGTAGCATCGGGGTACGGAGTAAACCATAGCAGCATAGCTAATCCGTATGAATTTTCAACTACTGAAATTGGCGTAGAAGTCAAGTACGTTACGGGCGAAAAATTTATGGAAACCCCCAGAGGGCTTATCCCTATGGGTTTTCAACATCCAATAGTTTGGTTAAAGTATTACAAAGGCCTACCTGAGTATGGTGGGAATTTTGATTACAGCAGATGGGAGTTCAGGCTCGATCATCAAATTGATTACAGGGTAGCAGGAAAAACCTCCATTACCCTAATGGGAGGACTACTTGATGGCGACACCCCCACACCTTTACTGCAATTTGCACCGGGCAATATGGACAAGCTACCTTTTGATGCCTCCCGCTCATTTGCTGCAATGGAACTTTATGAGTTTGTGTCGGACAGGTATGCCTACGCATTTATTAGGCATGATTTTGAGAGCCTTTTCGGGAAGTCAAACTCGAAATTTTTCAAACCTCAGCTTAGCCTGGTGCAAAATATTGGGTACGGGATTTACAATGATGCGCCTTTGCACATTTTTCCCGATAACTCCAAAGACCTAAGCGAAGGGTACTATGAAAGCGGTTTGCTTATTAACGGTATTCTATGGAACCCCACATATTCAATGGGAATAGGAGCATACTACCGCTGGGGCAGCTATGCCAGAAGTAATTGGGAGGATAACATTGCGCTTAAGATTACACTTAGCACAAATTTTTAGGACTAATCCAAATTTCTAATCAACCTTCTTAAAAGTTATTGGGCTTAACGGCTTGCGTAGGTCCAAGACGTTTCCAAGACCGCCAGAGGGATGGCGGACGTTGGAAAGTCTTGCCATCCTTCACTTTCCAACATCCGCTCGTATTATTGCGGACTTGGAAACGTGAAGGGGTACAAAAAAATTTTATTCTTCTACTACGTAATCGAATTTTGATAATACCTGTTTTCTAAATCAGGGTTAAAAAAGAGAAGGAGATGAAGCCCCTCCAATAACAAAAAAGATTAGCGCCAAAATAACAAACGACAAGTAGATAATAAAAAGAATCCCCTTAAATTTCCAAAAGTTTTTCTGCATTTTAAAGGCTAACTCAAGTACTGCAGGGTCGTTTGTGTTTATATATTTGCCAATTCCGTTAGCGTAATCGAAGAGGTACTTGTTTAAAAAGAAAACAACTACTGCTCCAATTAAATAGGAAATGCCCACTCCCCTTCCAAGATTTCCAAGCATGGCTCCTCCTCCAAAAAACATGGCTAAAGCAAATATTAGCATAAATCCTGATGCTATAAAGCCCAAAATACTTAAAAATTTCATCCAGGGCATTGCACCTTTCAGGTACGTTACTGAGGCTTGCGTTAACTTAGTATCAAAATCTACCTGCTCTTTAATTTGTTCGTTCTGGTTTTCCATAATTATTAGTTTTAGGGTTATTTCTATATGTATTCAAAACTAAAAAACATTTTTTTGTTAACAAAATTTTAGTGCGGTCGTTCCCTTTCTGGGTTCTATTCTATATAATCATTCCCTGTACTACCACCATCAGTAATTGACCAGCTGAAGTTGTCAATAATACTCTGACGGCTCTCTGCTGGTATACCATTGTCGTATGTACTATTACCACCATGGAACGTTACACCATTTTGTAAGGTTAGCTCCGACCAATTTATAAGCAAGCTGTTGTAATTATCGGTTGATAATTGAGCATCCAGAAGGAAATCGCTGAAATTGGTTACGTTGGACACATCCCAACTGCTAATATCCTGATCGAAGGATGATTTTCTGAACATCCCTAACATATTTGTAACATTGCTCACATCCCAGCTACCAATATCCTGATTGAAGACTGACTCGTTAAACATTACATGCATATCTGTTACGCTCCCCACATTCCAACTGCCAATGGGTTGGTTAAAATGCTCTGCGCCATAGAACATCTGCGCCATATTAGTAACGCTCCCTACATTCCAACCGCTTATATCCTGATTAAAGACAGAACCATAGAACATGTCGCTCATATTCACTACGTTATCTACATCCCAGCTGTTAAGCGGTTGGTCATATGCCGATGCCTTGAACATGCCACTCATGGTATTAACGTTAATAACATTCCATCCGTCGATACTTTGATTGAATTGGGATGCCGAAAACATTTCGTCCATGTTGGTAACGCTGGTAACATCCCAGCTGCTAACATCCTGATCAAAATTTGAATAAGAAAACATACCATACATAGTCTCCACATTTTGAACATTCCAGCTATTTAGGGGTTGATTGAATACAGTATTCTGAGCAAACATGCTAGACATATCCTTAACATTGCTAACATTCCATCCGCTTATATCCTGATTAAAAGGAGAACTATAGAACATGAGCGACATATCCTCAACGCTGCCAACATTCCAGCTCCCAATGGGTTGGTTAAACGCGGAATTGCCAAACATCCACGACATGTCCTCAACTGAGCTAACATTCCAGCTGTTTAACGGTTTGTTATATTCAGAGAACCAGAACATATACTTCATGGTTGTAACATTACCTACATCCCATCCATCGATGCTTTGGTTGAACTTGGATTCCCGGAACATAGCGTACATGTTCAGCACGTTGCTTACATCCCAATTGCTAATATCCTGATTGAACTCAGACCCCTCAAACATCGCATTCATATTGGTAATACCTGATGAAACCTCATCGAAGAAGTTAACAGCAGTAAAAGCCTCTACCTGAGTGTTTTTAAACATGGCTAATGCACTATTAAGCCCCGTAATTCCATCGGATAGTGGAGTAAGAATATCGCTAAGCATTGGTGCGTAGTTACAACTTGAACCACCAGTGAAGTAGGCCAACCTGCTTGCCTGGCCACGTACCCTAACCACCCATAATCCAGCCTCGCCGTAATCATGAGAGGGATTAACGTTGCCATCGTAAACCTCATAAGCTCCATCGCCCCACGATACTTCCAAATTAACAGCCCCATTAAGCACAAATTGGTAATCAGTTTGCTCGCTGGTTGTTTCAATTACAAACTTGAAGCATTGCTCCTCGTCAAAACTGGCAGTTACGTTTACGTCCTGTTCGGGCATGGTAAATGTGGTTTCCGATGCGTTAGCATCCTGGAACGAACCTGCGGGAGCCTGCCAGCCGCTAAAGCTGTAGAATGGCTCTGCTACGGCTGAAATGGTTACCTGGTCGCCTGCCTCGTATTGGCCCGCACCCTCAAGGGTGCCCGCTATCTCAGGATTCGCTTCAAGGCTTAGATTATACAAGATAAATGGACCAGCATCCGTTATATTCCAACCATACTCATCAATTATATGCTGTCGGCTATTCTCAGCATCGCCTAAAGAGTATTTGGAGTTACCCGCATGGAAATTCACATCGTTTTGCAAGGTGAGTTGCGACCAAGCCATCAGAAGGTTGTCATAGTTTTCTGTTGATAGCTGTCCATTTATAAGAAAATCTGTAAAATTAGATACATTGCTCACATCCCAACTGCTAATATCCTGATCAAAAGCGATAGCACCCCTAAACATCGAACTCATATTAGCTACATTGCTTACATTCCATCCTCCTATATCCTGATTAAAGGGGGAATCGTAAAACATTCCGCTCATACTCTCAACGTTGCCAACGTTCCACTGTCCAATATCCTGATTAAATGGTGTGAAGGAGAACATCCAGTCAAACTCTTTTGCACTGCTAACATCCCACTGCGCAATATCCTGATTAAAAGGAGAGTTATTGAACATTGAATACATGTTTTCAACACTACTAACATCCCATTGGCTAATATCCTGATTGAACGGAGAGTGATTAAACATTAACTCCATATCAGTAACCCTTCCAACATCCCAACTACTAATGCTGCTGTTAAAGTTGGATTGATTAAACATCCGCTTCATGATAGTTACGTTGCTTACGTCCCAACTATTTATACTCTGATTGAATTCTGATTCAGAAAACATATTGTACATATCGGTAACGTTGCTAACATCCCATTGGCTAATATTGCCATTGAAAGAAGAGCCTTCAAACATACCTTGCATATTGGTTATACTCTTTGAAGCCTCGTCGAAAAAATCTTCGCAGGTAAAATTTGTTGCTGTAACGTTACGAAACATGTATTTTGCGCTTGTTAAACCAGAAACTCCATCAGAAATAGGCGTCAGTATATCTCTAAGCATGGGTGCGCTACCATAACCCGTAAAGAAAGCAAGCCTGCTTGCATTTCCATGCACCATGATTGTCCATGTACCTGCCTCTCCAAAGTCATGCGAAGGCTGTACATTTCCATTGTACTCCTCAATATGCCCATCCCTCCAGCATACAGCAAGGTTCGAAGCATTATCAAGCTGAAACATGAACTCAGTATTATCTTCGGTAGTTTCAACAACAAAGGTAAACACATCCTCTGAATCAGGGTTATACTCAAAGTTAGCAATAATGGAAGTATGATTATCGGGCATTGTGAATGTAGTTTGAGCAGATTGGCTGTCATCAACAGCACCCTCATCAACTTCCCAATCTTTGAATTTAAAGAAAACACCTGGTATTGCGTTTAGGCTTACCTGCTCTCCTGCCTCATAGTTTCCACCACCAAAAACTCTTCCTGAACCTTCAGGACTATCTGATATAATAAGGTTGTAGAGTCCAAATTCTTCGCCCGTATCACCTCCATCGGTAATTGTCCAATTCAAATTTTCAATCAGGTGCTGTCTTCTTTCTTCTGGTAAACCCAGGCTGTACATGGCATCGCCCGCATTAAAAACAACATTCTCATTTAAATCAAGGTATGTCCATTGTGTAAGGATTCGATCGTAGTTCTCTGTGGAAAATTCTGTCCCAGTCAGGAAATTATCAAAATTCTCAACGTTCGAAATATTCCATGCACTTATATCCTGGTTGAAATCTGAGTAATTAAACATTCCTTCCATATCAGTAACCTTACCTACATCCCATGTAGCTATATCATGGTTAAATGGTGACCCCCAGAACATTCGCTTCATATTCGTTACATTGCTAACATCCCAACCACCAATATCCTGATTGAACTCTGAGTGATGGAACATGGAAGCCATGCTTCTAACGTTTCTTACATCCCACTTAGATATATCCTGATTAAAATCACTAGACATAAACAGGCCATCCATATTAGTAACATTGCTTACATCCCACTCAGATATATCATGGTTGAATGGTGTGCTGTTAAAAGTGTTTGACATATTTGTTACTTGCCCAACATGCCAACTGGAAATATCCTGGTTAAAATCGGAATAGGCAAACATGGAATTCATATCTTTTAAACTAGCAACACTCCAACTGCTAATATCTTTATTGAATGAACTACCGCTAAACATTCCATTCATACTTTCAACCCTACTTACATCCCAGCTGCTAATATTTTTATTGAAGGTCGAATTATTGAACATGAAGATCATAAACCTCACATTGGCAACATTCCAACTTTCAATATCCTGATTAAAGGATGAATTATCGAACATTGAGCTCATACTCTCCACGTTACTCACATCCCAACTATTAATGGTTTGGTTAAAGGAGGAATTGTTAAACATATACTCCATATTAGTTATGCCGGCAGATACCTCATCGAAAAAGTCCTGACGAGAGAAAGACTCAATGTCGGTATATGCAAACATGTACCTTGCAGAGGTTAAACCCGTTACTCCATTTGAAACGGGTGTAATAATATCATTGAGCATTGGTGCATAGGGGCAGTCCCATGTTGTTCTAAAAGCTATACGGGAAGCTTCACCAGATACCTTGATAGTCCATGTGCCTGCCTCGCCGTAGTTGTGCTCTGGGAGCACACTGCCATTGTAGGTGTCAGTATTGCCATTGCCCCAGTCAACCTCAAAGTCAACGGCATCGTCAATCAGGAATCGGTAGAGGGTTTGATCGTCGGTAGTCTCCACAACAAAGGTGAAGGTACCATCATCCTCAATAATTGAAATGGCTAGCTCCTTTGGTTCGCCAACACCACAAGCATTCTCTGCCGTAACAGAGAGAACTCCACCCTGATCGCTGGCATTCACGGTAATGGTATGGGTTCCTTGTCCATCAACAATAGTCCACCCTTGCGGAATAGACCAATTGTATGCATGTCCCTCAATAGCATCTACAGAGTATACCAACCCCGATTCGTTGGCATAAACTGCCGCATTCCCGTAAATATTTTGCACGTCAGGTGGCGAAGTATTCATGTCAAAAACATAATCGGTACTTTCATCAGGAGTATCGGTAAGTTCTTGTGAGAGAACATTATTCTGGCTATCGGTTAAATATCCTGTAAAACGGAGCTCATCGCCAATTTCGAAGGCAAAATCAGACTTATAAGATGATTTTAAGCTGGATAGCTGCTCAAAAACCATGGGCACATGCTGATTGGCATGGCCATTATACTCTAATTTGGATGAAGCGCCATCCCCATGATCAACTTGCACCATTATTCGTTTTTCAACCTGCTTGCTTGTAGTAACAATAAGCAAATACGTTTTCTGGCTCCCCGCATGAAAAGTAAAGCTGTGGTTACCCTTATCAAGCCTTTCCTCATGAGCAGTAACCAGTCTTCCCATCATATCGTAAACAGTTAGTTTGTACAAGTCCCTCCTTGGAGCATACACATCAACGGTGGTTCTACTTGAAAAGGGGTTAGGGTAATTCTGAGAAACGTAAAGTTTCTTACTAACATCATCAATAACATCAATATTGGTAACATCTAATGCAAGGGTAGTATCAGGATAGTAAAGTGTGGTTTCCCCGCTTTGCGTTAAATTCTCAATTAAAACGCTATCGAGCTGGGCGTACTCACATGCATTCTGCGCAGTAAAACGCAGATTGATGCTGGTGCCATTAACATTAAAGTATATTAGCATGACAGCAATTGACAGGATGATTCTATTCATTATATTGGATTTTTAAAATGAAAAATGGGTTCTCTTAATTGGATATGTACATTGTGTGTGTAAGTGAATACTAATTAAAACTTGGGAGTGTTTCTTATATAAACTAACATTTCGTTAATTACTAAATTAACTTAGTAAAATTATTAAACTCGTAAATAAAACACAAGTTTTAAGTGTTAAAATTCTGATGACCTGACTATTGTAATATGTAAATATGTAGATTATAGATTTAATTGGTCTGCTTGAATTAAATGAATAGTATGTGCTTGAGTATTTTTTTTCTTAAGCGCGAAGTGGGTATTATTGGCGTTGGGCATTGAGTTAAACTTAACATTATAGAAAGCTTTACGCTCGTGTTCATTTTTCGAAGCAGGCTGCATCATTATATCTCTTTACTTGCCATAGTTAAACCAACTGCCAACCAATCATTCAATCATTCATTCAATCATTCAATCTCCCATAAACAAAATTCTCATCCACATAATTTGCAGTTGTGCCAAAAATTCGTTGAATTCTTACTATCTTTGCAGCCCAAAAAAATTGTTTTTCAGTAAGATGGCACACAAATCAGGTTTTGTAAATATTATTGGTAATCCCAATGTTGGGAAATCGACCCTAATGAATGCCCTTGTTGGGGAGCGCCTTTCCATAATTACCAGCAAGGCGCAAACCACGCGGCACAGAATAATGGGCATTGTAAACAGCGATGATTTTCAGATTGTTTACTCCGATACCCCCGGCGTACTAAAACCTGCCTACAAGCTGCAGGAGTCAATGATGAAATACGTAATGAGCGCGCTTGAGGATGCCGATATCATACTATACATTACCGATACTCAGGAAACACCCAACAAGAATACGGAGTTTCTTGAAATTCTCAACCAGCAGAACGCGCCCGTAATTCTTGTGATAAACAAGATTGATCTTAGTAATCAGGAGAAAGTAGAGGCGCTTGTAAAACTTTGGGAGGGCTTACTGCCAAAAGCAGTAATAATACCCACATCAGCGCTGCATAACTTTAATCTTGATGCCATCCTTGAATCAATACTTAAACGCCTTCCCGAAGGGCCTGAGTATTTTTCAAAGGAAACGCTAACAGATAAAACCCTTCGCTTTTTTGCATCGGAGATAATTCGTGAGAAGGTGCTTACCACCTATAAAAAGGAGATACCCTACTCAGTTGAGGTTGATATTGAGGAGTACAAAGAAGAACCAAAGATTGACCGGGTTAGAGCCATTATTTACGTTACCAGAGATTCGCAAAAAGGTATTATTATTGGTCATCAGGGGAAGATGCTCAAAAAGATAGGCACTGAGGCTCGGTTGGACATGGAGAAGTTTTTGGATAAGAAGGTTTTTCTTGAGATTTATGTAAAGGTTGACCCCAACTGGCGTAACGACGACACCAAACTAAAACGGTTTGGTTATATTCAGTAACATTAAAGAAAATGGGAAACATTGTAGCTATAGTAGGCCGCCCCAACGTGGGCAAATCGACGCTGTTTAACAGGCTTATTGGACACAGAAAAGCAATTGTTGATGAGGTGTCTGGGGTAACCCGCGATAGAATTTACGGTAAATCCGACTGGAACGGGAAGGATTTTTCCGTTATAGATACTGGCGGCTGGGTGGTTAACTCCGAGGATGTTTTTGAGGATGAAATACGCAAGCAGGTTACCATTGCCGTTGAGGAGGCAGATTCGATACTTTTCCTTGTTGATGTTGGCGTTGGCATTACCGATATGGACATTGAGGTGGCCAACATGCTCCGCAGAACTAACAAACCCGTGCTTCTGGTTTGTAACAAGGTTGACAACCATATAAGGCAACAGGAAGCCTACGAGTTTTACAACCTCGGTCTGGGAGACCCCTGGTGCATTTCATCGATAAATGGAAGCGGTACTGGCGACCTGCTTGATGAACTTGTAAAAGGATTTGAAAAGGAAACTATTGAGGAAGAACCAGATATTCCGAGAATTTCGATTGTTGGACGGCCAAATGTGGGCAAATCATCACTAATTAATACCCTTATTGGCGAGGAGCGAAACATTGTTACCCCCATTGCAGGCACAACACGCGACACTCTGCATACACGGTACAATAAGTTTGGACACGACTTTATTATTATTGACACCGCCGGATTAAGAAAGAAGGGAAAGGTTAAGGAGGACCTTGAGTTTTACTCTGTTTTAAGGTCGATTAGAGCTATTGAAAATTCAGATGTTTGCCTCCTAATGATTGATGCAACCCAGGGTATTGAGGCTCAGGACATGCAAATTTTTAATCTTATTATCAAGAACAAAAAAGGCGTTGTAGTAGTAGTTAACAAGTGGGATTTGGTAACCAAGGAAACCAACACGGTTCTTGAATATACGAACGGCATTAAAAGGCGCATCGCCCCCTTTCAGGATGTTCCCATTATTTTTACATCTGCACTAACAAAGCAGCGAATTAATAAGGTTCTGGAGAGCACCATGCAGGTTTATCAGAACAGGAGGCAGCGCATAACCACATCGAAACTTAATGATTTTACGCAAGAGGTGGTGGAAGCATACCCCCCCCCCGCATACAAGGGTAAGTTTATTAAAATTAAATATGCAACGCAACTCCCCACCTACTCGCCTGCATTCGCATTTTTCTGTAATTTACCACAGTACATTAGAGCGCCTTATAAGCGTTATTTGGAGAATAAGCTAAGAGAGAGATTTGACTTTACGGGGGTTCCAATACAACTCTTCTTTAGAAAAAAGTAAGGTAGCTAGTCGCTCTCAAGATGCTTTGCCATTAGTTCAATAAAGCGCAACCTATCAATGGGTTTCGAAATGTAATCATCGCAACCAGCTTCATTGGCCTTATTCTCATCAGAGGAGAATGCGTAAGCCGTTTGAACAATTACCGGAAGGTTCCATCTTATTTGTTTTATCTGTTTAGTTGCTTCGTATCCATCTAACCGGGGCATCTTTATATCCATTAGCACTAAGTCGATATCAGTTCCATCTGCCACAATATCAACCGCCTCCTGTCCATCAATGGCCCTAACTATGTTTATGGGATAATCAGCCAGCATCTCCTTGATAAAGAAGAAATTCACATCGTCATCCTCTGCAACCAGTACGTTTACATCGGGTTTAATTTTGTTAATGTGCTCTAGCACCTCCTTGTCTTCATGCTCTATAACCGACATGCCTGGCTTGTAAGGAATGGTAAAGAAGAAGGTTGTGCCTTTGCCTGTATCTGAATCAACCCAAATTTCACCACCCATCTTTTCGATATATGCTTTTGAGATTGCGAGCCCTAAGCCAGTACCTCCAACCTGTGTTGATATTTTGGTTTCGACCTGACGAAAACGTTGAAAAATAATCTCGTGGTGCTTGGGCGATATCCCAACCCCTGTATCCTTAACATAAAACTCAAGGTAATCGCCTTTTAACTCATAACCAAACTTGATATAGCCCTCGTTTGTAAACTTAAGGGCATTAGCAAGCAGGTTTGACACCACCTGCTTGAGCCTGCCCTCATCAGTAACTATTTCAGCCTTATAATCGGGCAATCCTGTTTGGCAAGAAATATCTACTCCCTTTTCTTCCGCTTTCTGCTTAAAAAGCAGTAGCTGCTCATTAATAATTTTATTTACATCGGTATCCCTCTTTGAGATTGTTATCTGATTTGACTCAACTTTCGAAATATCTATCAGATCATTAATAATTCCGAGAAGTTGATTACCACAACTCTGAATAACTTCAACATATTGTTTGACTTCAACCTCAGGGATGTTTGGGTCGGTGAGCAGCTGAGAAAAACCCAGGATGCCATTCATAGGCGTACGGATTTCGTGGCTCATGTTGGCAAGGAATGCCGACTTCAGCTTATCGCTCTCCTCGGCCTTCTGCTTAGCCACGTATAGTTCCTCATTAATAATACGGTACTCCTCATTCTGCGCCTCAATCTCATGATTCTTGCTAATTAGCTCCTCCTCAACTACCTTTCTATCTGTAATATCTCTGTAAATACCATATACTGCCAGCTTCCCCCCCTTAAAGTATATGGGCTTACCCAGTATTGAAACGTGTACCTGTGTGCCGTCCTTACGCTTCCTGAGGGTCTCGTGCATAACTACATCACCAGCGGCTACTGTATTTGTAAGATGTAGCCCCTCCTCCTTCAATTCATCAGATACAATAAATGAGTTGATTGGCTTTCCTTTCATCTCCTGCTGGGTGTAGCCAAACATACGCACGAACTCCTCGTTACACCGTATAACCTTATCATCAACATCAAGCAATACAATTCCCTCTGGAGCGCTCTCAAAGAGCTGCTCAAAGTAGGCCCGTTCCAGCTCAATAATTTCATTGTACTTTTTAGACTGGGTAATATCATCGTACGTGCCCAGTATGCCAATTACTTTACCGTTACTATCGCGCAGAGGTATTTTGCTTGTTCGCAGCCATAGCTTATCACCGTTTAGAGCTGTTTGGGGCTCCTCAAAGTTTAGCTTTGGAAATTTCGATTTCATTATGGCTAAATCATCGGAGCGATACTGATCTGCTTCTTTACTCCATGGCAGGTCCAAATCAGTAAGACCAACAACATCCTGTGGATTCTTGAATCCAGCATCGTTTGCAAAAACCTTGTTACAACCCAAATACTTCAGGTTATTGTCCTTCCAGAACACCCTAACGGGAATTGTATCGAGCACTGATTGAACAAAGTTGTACGATTCTTTCAGCTCCTCCTCAACCAATTTCCTGTCTGTTATATCGGTATGTGTCCCTACCAGGCGTAAGGGTTTATTATCACGATCTCTTTCCACAATCTTACCCCGGGCTTGTATCCACCTCCACTCCCCCTCCTTGGTTCGCATTCTGAACTCAAGGTTATAATCTGTTTCTTTTTCTTCAAGATACTTTTTAACTACTATCTCAGTAAATTTAAGATCGTTAGGATGCAGCAGCTCCCTCCAACTCTCGTAGCTAGCCTCAAACTCACCCGGTTCGTAGCCAAGCATGGTATAGTAACGATCGCTAAAAAATGCTTTATTGGTAGTTAGATCCCAATCCCATATGGCGTCGTTGGTTGCATCAATAACCATTCTTAAGCGTTGCTCACTTATGCGGAGAGATTCCTCGTAATGCTTCCGTTCAGTTATATCTTTTACCACTGCCTGAATAATCACTTCGCCATCAATCTGAAGCCTGTTAAGGCTTATTTCGGAGTTGAAAAGTGTACCGTCGGCCTTCTGGTGCACCCACTCAAAGAACATAGCTTCGCCCTTGGCAGCTCTTTGCAGATAATCCCTTGACTTACCATCAGACAATAAACCATCGGGCTGATATTTTGGAGAGAGTTGAGCGGGTGAAGCTCCGATTATCTCCTCCTTTTGGTACCCAAATAATTTTATGGTTATTTTATTGCAATCTCTAATCTTATTGGGATCCATCAGGAAGATTGCATCGTTGGCATTATCGAAAATTGCCTTAAACTTTGCATGGGTTTTCTTCCTTTCGGTTATATCTCTTATAATTGCCTGATAGTTTCCATTAGGCATTTTCTTTGAATGCATTTCGATAATTACGATGGAGCCATCGGGTCTAATAATCTCCCGCTCATTCGTAAAGGTTTGCCCGGTATTCAGCAGGTCAAATCTTAAAGGCTTCTTCTCAAGAACTTTGGCAGCAAAAAATTCTTTAATGTGCTTACCAACCACGTTTTGTCTATCTCTGCCAAAAATTTGACAGATCCGTTCATTTGCCTCAATAACATAGCCATTCTCATCGCCAATTAGAAAACCATCAACTGCAAATTCAATAATTTCACGATATTTCTCCTCGCTATTTTTAAGCGCACGCTGGAACTTCTTCTGCTGCGTAATATCTCGGAACTCGGTTACCCTAACAAGTTTGCCTTTAAAAGGCAACTGCTTCCCCCTAATCTCTAAAGGGTAGCTTGTGCCATCTTTTCTTAAACCTATTGACTCATAGGACTCACCATAACCAGAAACAATCTTTTGCATTACCCTCTCCCGCTCGTCGGGGTGAATGAGCAGTAGTCCATCCATGCCAATTAGTTCATCGTATGAGTAACCAGTTATGATGGATAGCTCATGATTAGCCTCGATAATTTTTCCTTTATCGTGAATTCCAATACCTCCCATTGATGCTTCCGCTAAGGCTTTGAAGCGTTGGTTACTTTCCTTTAGGCTTTGCTCCAGACCAAGCGCACCTTTCAGGGGTGTTAATGAAACAAGCAGCAAATTAGGAGCATCTGCATCAGGTAAAACAGCATTGTTCTGGCTATACTGATACCATACCCAAGAGCCATCACTTTGCATTAGTCGAATCTCATTGGAGGTAATCTCAGAATTAATTCTGCTCTTTGGGGGTGTCTTTATATTGTATTCAACTTTATTTTGGTCATCGGGATGAACTATCTCCCGCCAATCTTTTGGAGTATCATTATCCTTTTCGTAGCCTAGCTCATTGAAAATGCTTCTATTTTCAGCAATAACTTCACCCTTCTCCCTGTCCCATAAAATATGGACATTTGGCAAAAAATTAATGGTATTTTTAAGGCTATTCAGGCTTAGCATTATAATTAAATAGTAATGTTGTTTTTACAAACATAAAAGTAATAATTATGTGCTGAAATTAAAGATGATATCCATCAACATTATG
Source organism: Bacteroidales bacterium (assembly GCA_046542995.1). Classification (GTDB taxonomy): domain Bacteria; phylum Bacteroidota; class Bacteroidia; order Bacteroidales; family Tenuifilaceae; genus Perlabentimonas. The sequence continues at coordinate 34,245 of JBKHAH010000011.1, read as the reverse complement.
GGATAGTTGTTAATAGCTATGGTTAGCTGGCAACAGGAATTAAAAACTTAAATCTGCTTCCTTCCCCCTCCTTGCTCTCAACCCAGATTTTACCACCATGTTTCTCAACCAGCTCCTTACTTAGTATAAGTCCCAAACCGGTACTTGGTTCATTATCTGTACCCGGACGAGACACCTTTTTGTCAAGTTTAAAAAGTTTTTCCTGAATGTTGGTTGGCATACCAATACCATTATCTTGAACTGTTACCTCAATAAATTTTTGCCCACTAGCTTTAGTGAGTATTCTAATTTCGCCTCCCTTAGGGGTAAACTTTATTGCATTGGAAATGAGATTTCTCAAGATTGTATTAACCGACTCCTTATCGCAAAGAACATTAAGGTTATTATCCACCTCATTTTTCAGGGTAATTTTCTTCAGCTTCACCTGCGGCAGAACAACCTCAACAACATTCTGAACAATAGTATGCAACCTTACTTTTTGAGGATTAAAGCGTTTATGCCCCCTTTTAATCAGCGCCCAGCTAAGCAGATTGTCTAGAAGTTCATAAAGATTTTTTGCAGTAACCTTTAACGATTGGGTTATCTCTTTCATCTCCTCAACCGACATGTCATTGATACTCTCAGACATTAGCTGAGTAAGCCCGATAAATCCCTGGAAAGGTCCCTTGAGGTCGTGAGCAATAATTGAAAAGAATTTATCCTTCTCGGCATTCGCTTTAACTAGCTCCTGATTTTTATTGCTCAATTTTTCTTCAAAACGCTTCCGCTCGTTAATGTCAAAAGTAAGACCAATAAACCGAAGCGGGTTCCCATCCTTATCGCGTTCTACTAGTTTTGCAACATTGGTTACCCACCTATAATTGCCCTTTTTATCTTTAAGCCTAAAATCGCAAGCATACACATCAGTCTTGCCATCAAAATGATTCTGCATTTTCTCCCTTACCACAGGGATATCATCAGGATGAACAAAATCAAACATCCCATTAATGGTTTTTGGGGTTTCCCCTGATGGATATCCTAGCTGTTCATAAATTTTATCTCCTCCCATTCTTTCACCAGTCTGGATATTATTCTCCCATGAATCGAACCCTGCAGCAGCAACAGCAAGTTCAAACCGGTTGGTTACTGATTTTAGCTCCTTCTCTGCTTTCTTCTTCTCGGTAATATCACGAAGTACTATCAGATAACCAACGTGATATCCTGTTTCATTAATAATCTTAGACTGAACTAAATCAATGACCTTATCATTCTGGGTTAGACGGATTGGAGTATCTATTTGGGCTGAATCTAAATCGCGAAAAACATCCTTAATATATACACCAATAAGCTTCTCCTCATTAATACTGAGAATACTTAAAACAGCAGGATTAATGTCAATAATTAGAAGCTCCTTGCTAAGCATTATTATGCCATCAGGCAAACTATTAAAAAGGGTTTTTAATGCAATTGGCTTTACACTAAAAAGTCTTCTGGAATAGATACCCCAAAAAAAGATTATTCCTGTAGCAGAGAACCCAATTGGGGTAAAATCAATAAAACCAAGGGGGCGGACTCCCGATACATACAGCATATTAAGTATAATTGGAACGCCTGAACCAATTATTAAGAACCAAGCTGAATCCTGTTGCTTGCTTGTACTATGAATTAAAATCCTAACAAAGATAACAATGGCGAGAGTAATCAGTATATAAGAATATACTAAATGCACCCACCACCAAACACCCGCTTCAACCCTTTGGAATGCAATATCACCAATAGTTTCTAGAGTGCTCTTTGCATAAAACAGATGATGACTGCTGTTGGTGGCAAGAAAGATTATAGATGCCAGGGGAAGTATCCATACCAGATATTTAAGATACCGAGGTACACGTTTTATGAAACCAGAGTACTCCAATGCAAAGCCCAAAAACCAAACGGGTATGCTAACTATACCAACATAACAAATAACTGTAAAAAAGCGTTTGGCCTCAATGGAGTAAACTGCTAACTCAAAAGCAGCAGCAAAACACCAAAGTGCAATAGCAAAAAGCAACCCAATAAGAGCATATGTATTCACCTCGTTCCTCTTAAACCACAAGAAAACAGCAAGCATTCCTGTTAATATGGACGAGATAAGAAATATCAATATATAAAAATTTTGCTCCATGTTTATAAAATGAAAATACTGCTATAGGTTCTTATTGTATATAGCAAAACGAATGCTAGAAAGTTACAAATTAATGCTTTTTTTAATATAAACATCTAAATACAGTTATGTTTTTATTTACAAGTCATTTTAATGGTTGTTCATGTTTTACGACATTTATATTTTGCAGTTATCAAACTATACAAATAATATTCAACACATTACAAAATACCATAAAAGTATTAAACCTTTCTATTCAGCTAATTTCATTGGAATTTGCTTAAAAAAAACATTACATTCGCAGCAAAACAATTAAGAATTAATAATCTCGAAACGTAACTCCTTGTAATTAGTATTTGGTCAGGACGAACGTTGGTATTAATGCACTAAATGCAAATAAACAGTATGAAAAGAGTGTTGATACTTGGTGCCGGAATGGTGTCCAAACCAATGGTCACCTATCTTTTGGATAAGGGTTTTATTGCCACATTATGCGATAGGGATGTTTCAAAAGCAGAAGAAATAATAAATGGCCATGCCAATGGCATTGCTCTAGCGTTTGATGTTAATAACGAGGAGGTACTGAGCGACCTTGTAAACAAGAATGACATTACGGTTAGCCTCCTTCCCTGGATTTTTCACCCGCTAGTTGCAAGATACTGCCTAAAGCATAAGAAGAACATGGTAACTACCTCGTATGTTAAACCTGAGATGAAAGCCATGGACAAACAGGCAAAGGATGCTGATGTTATCTTCCTTAATGAAATTGGTCTTGACCCAGGCATTGACCACATGTCTGCCATGAGAATTATTGACCAAATTCATGAGAAGGGTGGGAAGGTTGAGGAATTCTACTCGTTCTGTGGTGCGCTTGTTGCCCCCGAGGTTGAGAAAAACCCATTTAACTATAAATTCACATGGGCCCCAAAAGGCGTAATAATGGCAGGAAACAACAATGGCAAATACCTGAAAGGAGGTAAGGTTGTTGAAGTTCCCACTGAGGATTTATTTAAAAACCCCATAAAAATTCAGTGCCAAAATGCTGGTCAGTTAGAGGTGTACCCAAACCGAGATTCGCTCCCATACATTGATTTGTACGGAATTCCCGAAGTAAAAACCATGATGAGGGGTACTTTTCGTAACAGTAAATGGTGCGAAGTGCTGGATGCCATGAAAAGGGTCAACCTGCTTTCATGCAATCAGATGAACCTATCGGGTATGACCTTTGCAGATATGATGGCAAAGCTAATCAACTCATCTTCATCTACCAATATTAAACAACAAGTTGCCAGCTATTTAGGAACCAAAGTTAATTCCAATCCAATGGCAGCAATGGATTGGCTTGGATTATTCTCAAGCAAGCCTATTAACCGGACGGAAGATTCTCCTTTTGAGGTTGTATCGGATATAATGATTGACAAAATGATGATAAAGGAGGACGAGCGCGATATGGTGGTAATGCAACACACGTTCCTTGCAAAATATCCTGATGGAAAGCAGGAGGTTATCCGCTCGCGGATGCTGGATTTTGGCACATTAAAAAACGATACCTCAATATCAAGAACCGTAGCATTGCCTGCCGCTGTTAGTGTTGAGATGATTCTTGAGGGAAACATTTCAGCAAAAGGAGTACACATACCTGTTATCCCTGAGATTTACAATCCCATACTAAATGCGCTTGAAAATCTTGATATTAAAATGGATGAGGAGTTCGGTTTACCTCTGTCTGAAAATATTAAGTAATTTCAATTTTCAGCTAATTCGTACAGTAAACCCTCAGTCAATAAACTGAGGGTTTATTTTTTTACATGTTTTATTGATAAATACACATTTTTAGTAACTTCGTAGTAATATTTTTTTCCGAATGCTAACGAGTTTTGCTTAAACTCTTTTGAATGTTATTAAAACTTCTACTTATAAGCATAATGCTGATAGCACTTGCAAGTTGTAGTGCTCAAAAAAACAGCAACAACCAAGCAAAAACTATAAAACTTGGAAATGAAAGGATTGAAGAGTATATTCCGCTACTAAACAGCAAAAGAGTAGGCATTGTAGCAAACCATACTTCGATTATTAACAACAAGCATCTGGTTGATACGCTTACTGCTCTCGGAGTTAATATCAAAAGGATTTTTAGTCCTGAGCACGGATTCAGAGGCGAAGGCGATGCTGGCCAGCACATTAAAAACCAGATTGACGAGCGTACAGGAATCCCTGTAATTTCGCTTTACGGCAATCGTAAAAAGCCAACGCACGATGAGTTTAATAATTTAGATGTTATTGTTTTTGATATGCAGGACGTTGGTGTAAGAATATATACTTATATTTCCACAATGCACTACGTTATGGAAACCTGTGCTGAAATGAACCTGCCATTCCTTATCCTTGACCGCCCAAATCCTAATGGTTTTTATGTAGATGGCCCCGTGCTCGATACAAGTTTTCGCTCATTTGTTGGAATGCACCCGGTTCCTCTCGTTCATGGAATGACTATGGGCGAGTTTGCGCAAATGATAAATGGCGAGGGCTGGCTTGAAGAATCAAAAGAATGCTCTCTTACCGTTATCCCATGCTTAAACTACACGCACGACTCTACGTATGTGCTCCCAGTTCCACCATCGCCAAATTTACCAAACCAAACATCGGTTTACCTATACCCCTCGTTAGGATTTTTTGAAGGCAGCGTAATTAGCGTGGGGCGTGGCACTAACTTCCCCTTTCAGGTTTTTGGACACCCAAATTTTCATGAAATGGAATTTAGTTTTACCCCAATGAGCAAACCTGGCGCTAGCAAAAATCCTCCCTACAAGGGAGAGACTTGTCATGGTATTGACCTCAGGGATTACAATCCAGATTTTTTCCTTAAAGAACGAAGGATAAACCTTGAATGGCTTAAATTTGCATACGAAGCCTACCCCAACAAGGAGGAATTTTTTAATAACTTCTTCAACCTGCTGGCAGGTAATAATATTTTAAAGGAGCAGATTAAAAAAGGCATTGATGAAGAGACCATCCGAAACAGCTGGAATCCTGCAATACAGAATTTTATGAAAACAAGAGAAAAATACTTGCTTTATCCTGATTTTACAGAATAACCATCAGAATTAATGGCAAAGAAAAAGTATTACGTGGTATGGGATGGTGTTAAACCTGGAGTTTACGACAACTGGACAGAGTGCCAGCTAAATATTAAGGGATACCCAAATGCAAAGTATAAATCATTCCCATCAAAACAAGCTGCAGAAACAGCCTTTAAAGGTAAGTATGAGGACTATAAGGGCAAAGCAATTAACACTTCTATAAACCTTGAGGGGCTTAAAGAGAACCAACCCAAACCAATTTATCCATCGTTAGCCGTTGATGCAGCCTGCAACATGGTAACCGGCGATATGGAGTATCGTGGCGTTGATGCAAAAACGGCTAGAGAGATTTTCCGAAAGGGCCCCTATAAGAATGGAACAAACAACGTGGGCGAATTTTTAGCCATTGTTCATGGGCTTGCCTTGCTAAAGCAAAAGAATAGTGATCTTCCAATTTACACTGACTCTATGACTGCCATTAGCTGGGTTAGGAAAAAACGTGCCAACACTAAGCTTGAAAGAGTACCAGCAAATGCCAGTCTATTCAACCTAATTGCCAGAGCTGAAAAATGGTTGCAACAAAACACCTGGAAAAATAAGCTACTTAAATGGGAGACAAAAATTTGGGGTGAGATACCAGCCGATTTTGGCAGAAAATAGCCTTATTTTCCCTTTTACCCCATCATATCTCGCCATTAATCCTTCTGTTATGTAAGTTTATCATATAAACAAAACTGTTTCTGTAGTGTTTGCGTTAAATACTGTAAGACAAATTATGTAGATGGAGCAAGAGATCCAGAAAGCATTCAAAAAGTATATCTCAACGTATTTCTCCAAAAGGAGCTATGAGGAGCTACTGCATTTGCTTGATAAGGAGATGACTGGCATTGGCACCTCAATAGATGAGCTTGCCCTGGATACTGATTCGGCAAAAAACATTTACAAGTGCGATATATCCCAAGTTCCCTCCCCCATTGATGTTACCATACATCAACAAAAAATACAGGTAGTTGCCCCAACAGTAGCAATAGTTAACTCTGTAATAACCATAAGAGGAAATGCTGATAGTATAGATTTTGAGATAAACAACCTGAGGCAAAGCGTAACCTTTGTAAAAAAACAGAATGATTGGCTAATTGCCCACGTACATATATCGCTACCTGCAAAGGAGTTTGAAGAGGGTGAAAGCTACCCACTAAAGGAGCTAAAAGAGCAGAACCTTAAATTAAAAGAAAAAATTCAGAGGAAGGTTGATGAGCTAAAGCGAGCAAACGTCAACCTAAAAAACGAAATGTTGGAACACAAAAGGGTCCGTGAGAAGCTCGAAAAAAATGAAAAGGAGCTTATACAACAAGGCAACCTCCACTCAACCCTGCTTGAGCTGCTTCCTGTTGGCGTTTTTATGGTAGAGTCGCCATCAGGAAAACCCATAGTTGTAAATAAATTTGCCAAGGAACTACTAGGCAGAGGGATACTTCCCAAAGTATCAAGCAAGAATATGTCTCAAGCATATAAAGCCTACAAGCAGAAGACAAACACCCAATACCCCACTAATGAGATGCCAATTATTAAGGGCATGAATGGTCTATCGTCGCATGTTGATGATTTGGAGGTGAAGCACCCTGATGGCAGCAGGGTACTGCTGGAGATTTTTGGATCGCCAGTATTTGACCAGAAAGGGAATGTGTGGGCTAGCCTGGTTACCTTTTTCGATATAACACAAAGGAAACTCTCAGAGCAAGCCCTTAGGGAGAGTGAGACTACCCTGAGAGCAATTTTTGATATCGCTAACATTGGTATTAGCATAACTAATGTTTCCGGAAAATACGTAATGTTTAACAAATGGTGGTCAAACTATTTAGGATACGAAACTGATGACCTTTACAACCTTACAAACATTGATATTACGCACCCTGATGATAAGGAAGAGAGTAAAGTCAATTTTAAGGAGGTAGTAAGAGGGAAGAAGGACAATTACTGCATTGAGAAAAGGTTCATCCGAAAGAATGGCGATACTCTTTGGGCTACCCTTTCAGTCTCCTCCATAAAAAACTCTAAAGGGGAGGTTGAATACATGATTTGTATGGTTAATGACATTACCCATAAAAAGAGGATGGAAGAGGAACTTCGTATTAACGAGGAGAAGTTCCGTACCCTTGTAGAGAATCTTAACGAAATAATCTACATTCTTGACGATAAAGGAGTTGTAACCTATATTTCGCCTAATGTTAAGGCAATTAGTGGGTACAACGCAAGAGAAGTTGTAGGAACATCATTCCTAAAATTTGTTCACCCTGATGACATTAGGGGTAGGCAGGAACAATTCCAAAAGATTCTTTCTGGAATTTATAACCCCTCCGAGTACAGACTTGTAGCAAAGAATGGTAACTCAATATGGATGAGAACCAGCGCCAAACCCGTTCTAAAAAAAGGCAAAACCATTGGCGTTCAGGGTGTTTTAACTGATATTACCAACATAAAACTGATTGAAGCGGAACTCAGAAAAAATGAGGCACGCCTAAAAGAATTAAATAGCGCAAAGGATAAGTTCTTCTCAATTCTAGCGCACGACCTTAAAAGTCCATTTAACTCAATTCTAGGATTTTTAAACCTTTTAATCAACAACATACGACAAAACGATATTTATACAACTGAAAAACAAATTAAAATTATTTATAACTCAGCCAAGCATATATACAGCCTGTTAGAAAACACGCTAACGTGGGCAGGCACCCAATCGGGAAAGATACCTTTCAACCCTCAAGTGCTTCAAATATCTTCCATTTGCAACAACGCCATTGAGAATCAGATTTTAAATGCTCATAAAAAGAATATTTCACTTAGTTACTTCGAGTCTGATGGGTTAAGCATTTCTGCCGATAGAAACATGCTTGACACCATTATACGCAATCTAATTTCAAATGCCATTAAGTTTACACCTGAAAATGGGAAGGTTGATGTTTACGCTATAAAAAATGATGGCGAGGTGGTAGTTTCGGTAACTGATAATGGAATTGGAATTAGTGAAAAAAACATTCCGAAGCTCTTCAATCTTTCCGAAAAATACAGCACTACCGGAACCGCAAACGAGAAGGGTACCGGCCTTGGACTCCTTATTTGCAAAGAGTTTGTTGAGCAGCATGGTGGTAAAATTTGGATTGATACTCAGGAGGGAAACGGAACCACATTCTCCTTCTCCTTACCATCAAAGGATTAATTCTGCCAGATACCTTTCTATTTCAGTACAATATTGGCTTACTTTTTATAGTTTTGCTAACGTAAATCATATATCCAAAAGTAAAGCATGATAAAGCCAAGCCATAGCCCTTTCCATTGCTGGTTAATAGACAAATACATTGGCTATATACTTAAAACCGATTTTTATGATGTTACCATCACTGGCAATATTAATCCCAATGAGCGCTCTGTTCTGCTTATTCCAAATCACTTTAGCTGGTGGGATGGGTTCTTTGCATGGCATCTAAATAAGAAGTTGTTTAAAAAGCGCTACCATGTTATGATGCTTGAGAAGGAGCTGGCTAAACGAAAGTTCTTCTCAAAAGCAGGCGCTTTCTCAATAAACCTAAACTCAAGAAGCATTATAAACAGCCTAAACTATTGCCAGCAAATTCTCAGCAACCCAAATAATTTGCTGCTCATGTTTCCTCAAGGAAGGCTGGAAAGCCAGCATCATTCAGGCATCAAATTTCGTAAGGGGATTGAACGCATTGCAAAGCAATCGCCAGAAGCAAGAATTATTTTTGCCGCCTGCCTAACCGATTATTATAGCCACAGAAAACCTTGCCTTACAATAGCACTTAAAGAGCATATTGGTGAGCGAGACCTTATAAGCATGGAAAAATCCTATAACGAACATTTAAATGAGAGCATCATACAACAGGATAAAAGGTATGTTTTATGAGCACACTATTTTACATCTCACTCTTCTTGCTAATCATTGTTCTGCTAAGGTTTTTTATAGCAGTGCTTAATTATATTACGCGCCCTGTTCTTCCAAAAACCAAACCAACTGAAAACCCCTTGGTGTCGGTACTAATTCCAGCTCGCAACGAGGAGGACAATATTGATAGGATAATCAACTGGCTGCTGGCTCAAACCTACACAAATATCGAAATAATTATTTATAACGATCAGTCAACTGATAACACCTCAGCTATAGTACAGCAATACGCCAATAAGCATAAAAACATAATTTTAATAGAAGGGATAGAACTTCCTAAAGGATGGCTGGGTAAGAATTTTGGTTGCCACCAGCTGGCTCAGGCTGCAAATGGCGATTACCTTCTTTACCTCGATGCCGACGTTACGGTATCGCCTGATTTTGTTGAAAACGCCACTGCCTACATACAAAGAAAGCAATTAGCACTGCTTAGCATGTTTCCGCGCCAGCAATTACAAACCTTTGGCGAAAAGATGGTTGTGCCAAGCATGAACTGGATACTCCTTAGCTTGTTATGCCTCCGTTTTGTAAAGTGGAGCAAACGGCGCTCGCTTGCAGCGGCCAACGGACAAATGATGATGTTTGATGCCAAAATTTACAAGCAAAATCTTTGGCACGAAAAGTTAAAATCATCGCCTGTAGAGGATATTGGCATTAGCCGAATAATAAAAAAGAACAAGCTTCCCATAGCCACCCTGCTTGGCACCAATGATATTTCTTGCAGAATGTATAGTTCATACTCCCAAGCCATTAATGGTTTCACAAAGAACATTGCCGCCTTTTTTGGAGGCAGCCTATTCGTAATGCTAGTTTTTGTTCTAATTGGAACTATTGCCCCCATTGTAGTTGTTTTAGGGCTCCCCTTCCCCCTGGTATTTCTTTACTTTTTCTGCCTAATTGCTTCTCGGTTGTTAATCAGCAAACTTTCTGAACAATCCAGACTTGTAAACGTTTTTCTATGGCCACTACAACATCTTGCATTACTGCATCTTGCCTTTATGGCAATTGCACATACAAGAAAAAAACAATTAACATGGAAGGGCAGAAATGTGGCCAACATTAATTAACGTTAAACTCATGATGCATATTTATAAAATTTTGATGTTTACAAAGTGGATTCTACCAGTAATTATATTCTCAATTACTATATCAACATCCGCAAATCCTACCATAAAAGACTACAGCGAAAAGCTTTACCAAAGCTACATGACTGGAGACATGGATGTTTGGGTAGCTGTTATAAATGAGCTTGAACAAAGCTATCGAAATGACAGAAACAGCAATACGCTTTTTAACCTCATCCAAACACAATACGGATATATAGGGTATTTAATAGGTGCAGAACAAAAACGAGCTGCACGGGATTACCTCAAAAAAGCCGAGGATAATACCGATAAACTACTTCAGAAAAAAACTGACAATGCCGATGCTATAGCCATTAAAGCTGCGCTTTTAGCATACAACATTGCCCTGGCTCCCTACAAGGCACCTTTCCTTGGCCCAAAAAGCATGAATTTAATTGATGAGGCACTTGCTATTGACAATAACTCTGTACAGGCCCTATTGGAAAAGGGCAATGCTACCCACTATGCTCCCTCCATGTTTGGAGGTGACCCAATACAAGCCATAAAATATTACAGCAAAGCCCTTAGTCAGATGGAGATGGCCAGTAATGAACAACAACCCAAAACCTGGCTGTACATTAACACCTTGACCCAGATTGCAATGGCTCAGGAGAAAGCAAACCTAACGCAGGATGCATTGGGCACATACAATCGCATATTGTCAATTGCCCCAGAGTTTAAATGGGTTAAGGATGAGCTGCTACCTGACCTAAAGAAGAAGCTAAAAAATTAGTGATATGTCAACCCTGAAATGAAGTTATTTCAAGTTTAGCGTTTTTTGCGAAACGAAACAACCAATCCGTCTCGTCAGAAAATGACGAGACTACCAATGACAGATTTCCTCTCGTCATTGCGATCCGCCAGCCGGCGGAGAAGCAATCTCTTTCTTTTAGAAAAAATGAGACTGCTTCGTCGTTCCTCCTCGCCTGCCTGACTGGCGCAGAGCAGGCAGGCAGTGACGAGCGCATTTGTTTTTACCTGTCATCTCCCCATTATGCCCAAAAAAAATTGGGTGCACTCTTGCAATGACGGGCAAGACATTTAAAACTTGACATAGCAATAGTGTCATGTCCAACCCATGCAGTAATATTTCAAAAAAAACCACGTAGAAATACCTAGTTTCTAACGAAGTCTTAAAACTCGCCCCTAACATACTGTTAAACAGAGTACACACTAAATATACATACTGATTTTTAAGTACATACAAAAAAAATCTATATACGTAGTTCTACGCTATCCTTTTGCAATCGCCTCAACATCCAAATCTCATATCTCAAAACAAAATTATCGTACAACGCTGTATATCTTATTCTTACACCCATATCCCGAAGCGATATTTATTAGGGGTTTTCCCCTGATTTTATAAATGGGGTACTAGCACTCTTTTTTTGAGCTTGGTTTGGGTTTAGCTTTGTATAAGAATTTAATTAAAAAAGAAGAATGGAACACAAGCAAAAAATATTGGTGGTTGAGGATGTGTACTTTAATCAGGTTTTAATAGAGACATTACTTACAGATTGGGGGTATACAGCAATCTTGGCTTCAAATACTAGTGAAGCATTAGAGGCGCTAAAGAATGAAATGCCCGATATTATAATCCTCGATTTAATGCTACCGGGCACCGACGGGTTTCACTTCTTGAAAGAAAAAAGCAGCATGAATAACACTACACCTGTTATAGTAGTCTCTGCAAAAACCGACACAAATACTTTTATAAAAGCAAAAGAATATGGTGTTGCTGAGTACATCACCAAGCCTTACAACTCAATCGATCTTAAAAACAAACTAAACAATTACTTAAATCAACAGGAGCAAAAAAGCTGCTCCTAAAATTTGGAGGACGTAACCATGAAATTTAAAGACCTAAAAATTGGAACAAAAATTATGACCGGGTTCGGCCTAGTGGCCCTTATTACCCTGGTTGTTGGAATTATTGGATACACAGGTGTAAACCGAGTATCAAGCTCATTCCACGAAGTATCTGAAGTACGCTTACCCAGTATTGAGTACCTTTTAGAAATGGAAGCTGGCATTGGGGAACTTATGATTGCCCAGCGCACCCTGTTAAACCCCAACCTCAGCACCGAGGATAAAGCCGAGCAGTTCCGTAATATCAATAAGGCACGCGAACGCTATGGTGAAGCCATGGAACTATTTGCTCCGCTGGAACAAACCGAGGAGGAAGCAGTGATTTGGAAAAAATTTCTCGATAAGCTTGAAGAATGGCGAGTAACAAACGATGAGTTCTTTGGAATGATGGAAGAGATTGATGATGTTGACATCTTCTATCCCATGCAGTTCCTCAAAGATCTTCAAACCTTTCAGGGCGATCACTACGTCCTTCAGGTAAATATTGCAAATACCATCCGGAATGGTCGTACTTTCGATGGCGGTGAGGACCACACGACCTGCCGCCTTGGACGCTGGTTACCCGACATGACAAGCCAGAACCCAACACTTGTGAAAGCATTTAACGATTTGAATGAACCACACAAGAAATTTCACCAGGCAGTGCATGATATTAAAAGGTTGGTTAACAATGGGAATCGCAACGAGGCATGGAGAGTGTATGAAAGCGTTATGCTGCCCAGCGCCGAGGGTGTTTTTGGCAATTTTGAAATTGCCATAAATGAAGCAGAGCGAGCAGTACAGCTGTTTGAAGATGCCGAGAAGGTGAACATTGTTGATGCTAAGATGGTTCAAACTGACGCCATGGCCTTACTTCATCAGGTAATTGAGATTAATGAGAACGAGGCAGCTCTTGCTGTAGAAGATGGCGACAACGCCGTTAACGCATCTACAGCCATGGTTGTGGGAGGAATAATTATTGGACTTGCAATTGCTCTATTACTGGGTGTTTTAATTACCCGTATGATTTCTGCACCTCTTATTAAGGGTGTTGGTTTTGCCCAAACCGTTGCCGAGGGTAACCTCACGGCAGAACTTGAAAACGAGATTATTGTACGTAAGGATGAAGTAGGACAGCTGGGTAACGCCATGCAAAACATGGTTGATAAGTTAAAAGAGATTATTGGCAGCGTAATGCTTGGCTCCGATAACATTGCATCGGCAAGTTTGCAGATGAGTTCAGGAAGCCAGCAGGTGTCACAGGGTGCCAGCGAGCAAGCATCAAGCGCCGAGGAGGTAAGCTCATCAATGGAGGAGATGGCTGCAAACATACAGCAAAACACAGATAACGCCCAGGAAGCTGATAAGATTTCACAGAAAGTACAGGAAGGTGTTAGTAAGGTTGGAGCAGCATCGCAAGACAGCTTGGTGTCGATTAAGGACATTGCTGAGAAAATTAACATTATTAACGATATCGCTTTCCAGACAAATATTTTGGCCCTTAATGCTGCCGTTGAAGCAGCAAGAGCCGGCGAGCAGGGACGCGGATTTGCAGTGGTAGCTGCCGAGGTTCGTAAGTTGGCCGAGCGAAGCAAAATTGCCGCCGATGAGATTGTTGCCCTAGCATCGAAGAGTGTAAGCGTAACCGAGAATGCTTCTGAACTAATGGGTGGGCTAATTCCAGAGATAGAGAAAACAGCGAAGCTGGTTCAGGAGATTGCAGCAGCTAGCATGGAGCAAACATCCGGTTCCGATCAGGTAAATACCGCAATACAACAACTTAACCAGGTTACTCAGCAGAATGCTGCCGCAAGTGAAGAGATGGCTACCAGCGCTGAGGAGCTAAGCAGCCAGGCCGACCAGCTTAAGGAGATTATAAGTTACTTTAAGATTGACAACCGAAGAGTAAAAACAATGAAGAGCGAGAACCATTACGCACCCAAGCCAGCAGCAAAACCTCAAGTTTCAACCAATGGGAATGCGCAGAAGCAGGAAAAGGCCAAAGGTGTTAACTTAACCATGAGCGATGGAACTCCAGCAAAGAAGTCGTTTAGTGAAGTAGCCCCAAAGGCAGGCAAAAGCGACGATGGATTCGAGAACTACTAGTGACTAACATTCTAAACCTAAGGAGTTGAAATATGCTCCTTAGGTTTTTCTAAAGAGAGAGCCATGCTTACTTTTTACTATCCCGTTGGAACTAATAATACGAACAACCCTTACTGCCAAATTATATACTATGTTCGGGTTAAATCACCAGTTAAAGAGGTAAGCACAAAAAGGCTAAACACAGGAGCTAATGCAAAATACGCTCCCCGTTTTAAAACCAAAGACAAAAAGAAAAAGCTATGAGCGAAGAAACTAAACAAAAGATAAACTCCTACCTTTCATTCAAACTTGGCGAGGAAATATTTGCCGCGCATGCCAGCAAGGTGCTAAATATCTTGGAACTTTCACCCATAACAGTAGTGCCAAAAGCACCTGATTACATGAAAGGCGTAATTAACCTGAGGGGAACCGTACTCCCTGTTATCGATACCAGAATAAAATTTGGGATGACTCCCATTGAGCACACTAACAACACCTGCATTATAGTACTCGATATTATTGTTGAGGGAGAGTCGGTTCAGGTTGGTGCGCTGGTTGATAGCGTTCAGGCAGTACTAGAGATTGAAGGCAACCAGATAATGCCTGCACCAAGCATTGGCAGCAAATATAGAAGCGAGTTTATTGAAGGGATTGCAAATATTGAGGAAGATTTTGTTATGATACTCAATATGGATGCCATATTTTCATCTGATGACCTTTCCTCAATAATGGAGAAAACGGAAGAAACCAAAATGAAAACAACTGTTGAAGAGATTAACTAGCTGTTACACATACTAAATTATAACACGCCAGATATTTGAACAAACAAAACTGAGAACAATGAAACGGATACTTATAGTAGAAGATGACCATGAGCTGGCGTTCTCCCTTAGGGATATTCTGATTGAAGAAGGGTACGAGGTTGATGTGGCGGGCGATGGCAGAGAGGGTATTCGCCTGCAAGGGCAAAACCCTTACAATTTAATTGTTACCGATATTATTATGCCCGAAGAGGACGGCCTTGAGGTAATTATGTGGATAAAAAACTCGTACCCAAACACAAAACTAATTGCAATATCGGGCGGAGGATACTTTGACTCCCGCGATTACCTGCTTATGGCTAAAGAACTTGGCGCAAGTATTGTACTTTGCAAACCTTTTGAAATAAGTACATTTAAAGCAGGAGTTAGCAGGCTGCTTAGCAATGGTAGCGTTAATCAATAGGATTGGTGGTTATAGCTGCACTTGATACTTACTCAACAAAAAAATATCGCAATGACGATTCTATTCTTCGTCATTGCGATACTGCTTTAATAACTACCTACTCAGCATGATGACCCACCGTATGGCATAGCACTACGTGCTTGTGCTCAGGCAGATTCATCACCTTTTTTAGCTCATCCTTATCTACTGCACCACGAACCACATTAGCTAAACCTTGCGATGCGCAAAAAAGGTAAACATTCTGCGCAATAAATGCTGCATCAGCAGCAGAGTACCAATGCTTAACCTCCTCTGTACGGTCGCCCATACGGGTAAAATCAACAACATAAATGAGGTTAACAGGAGCATCCTTAACAAAGGGCTGCAAACCCGTAGCCTCACGTATATCGTCCTTCATGTATAGCTCCAAACTATTCTCATGGGCATTGTAAAGGTACACGCCCTTTGATAAGCTAACATAAACATCAATCTCTTGCCAGTTAACGGCGCTGGGTGCGGTTCTTAGCCCGTCATCTGGCCTGTTAATGCCGTTAGCAGCCCACAGTAGATTTGCAAGCGTTTGCAAATCCAAATCCTTATTGGAATACTCCCTCGATGTTTGACGATTGGCCAGAGCATCCATTAGCGGCATGCCGCCGGTTTTCTCTGGCTCGGGCAGCTGGATTGTTCTCTCCTGACTGCATCCTGTAAAATGAAAAATAAACATAAAACAAAAAATTTGTGCAATTAATTTTTTCATAATTTAAACTATATTTTAACACTATTAACAAATGAAAGCAAAATGATTTAATAAATGTAGTTATTCCTGTCTAGTTTAGTAAAACTTTTGTTGTTATTATATTATTATCACTAATCATTTTGAAAATGTAGATTCCTTTATCATAATTTTCTAAATTAATAATTGTTCTGTTTGAGGTAACATTAATGCGTTTAATTAAGCCTCCAAAAACATTAAAGATTTCAATTGTTTGAATAGTACCACCATCAACAAACACAGTACCCTCTGACGGATTTGGGAATACGGTAATTTTAGAATCATTGCTTAAATTGGTTACATCAAGTGGATTTGCAAAATTTGCCACAAAAACCTTATCTGTTGTAGCCAAAAAGCTATATTCAGGGTTTGTAGATACTTCTGTTCCATTCTCGGTCCAATTAACAAAACTGTAATCTGTTCCATTAGTTGCAATTAACTTAACAGTTTCGCCATAGGTATACATTCCTGTACCTGCAACAGCTCCGCTATTGGCGGGAGATATACCCGCAGAGATAAAGCAAGTATTTGGTGCATCAGAAAGTAAAATATCATCAATCTCCCATGATGCTGACTGCTCATTAGTAGAGGTATATTTAAAAGCAATGTGTGCTGTTTGCCCAGATAGATGTGCTAGGTCAATAACTCCAGAGAATGTCCACTCCCAGTTTGTTTCTCCATTGTGCCAAATAACATTGTCAATTTCAACCCATGTTGCTGTTTGGGGGTCACCTGAAAAGTTTGTGGAATAGAAAAGTTGCAAAGGGGGTCCTGTGTATGCGGACGTGTTCCAAAAAGAGAAACGCAGATGATTGTAGGCATCAGGATTAAAACTGGGAGAAACCAACCAGTTCTCATTTTCATGAGAGCCATTGTCGTATCCACTCATAAATGCACAATACGAATTGTTGTGTCCATACTGTGTGCTGGGGACAGTCCAGTTCTGTTCTCCTGTAATACTATATGAATTCCATCCGCCTGAGGTAAGGTTCTGGTCTTCAAAATCCTTATTAAAAACTGTATTTTCGTCCATAAACAATTTGATGGCCAGCGGCCTGTGGTCACTTATATTCTGCGTATAATCGTTCCACCCGCCATTCAGATAATCTTCAATTTTTAATGTTTCAATGCCAGACGTTTGAGTGAAAAACTGGTTAAAAAGCTCATTGGTAATAATAATGTGGTCAATATGTGATGGGTAATTCGGATATGACCAATTATCTTGACTCCCAGTGGCTATGGAATAATCGGCAAAAAGGAAGTTTTGAGGGTCATCCAAAATGCTTTGAAAAACATTATTGTCGTAATCATCAGTAACCACATCGTTCAAATCACCCACAACAAAAACTCGCTCATTAGGGAAATTGTTATCAATATAATCTTTAATCAAATTTGTTGCTACATAGCGCCTATTCTCCTCATCGTTTGGGTCATTAAGGTCTAAAGTTCCATCTCCCATAGCTTTGAAATGGTTGTTGATAACAATAAAATCTTCGTTATTGTAAGTAAACTCCATAACCAGTGGCCTCCTTAGAAATGGAAGATAATACTCTGAATCGGTGTAGATTTCATATATGTTTGATGGTTGTATTGCATCGGTTTTGTATGCATATGCAAGCTTAATTAAATTATCAGTGGTACCTACATGTGAGTCGTAACCGTCTATCTCACCAATCATTTCAGAAAAAACCGCAACATCAGCAACTTCTTGAAATGCAATAATATCTGCATCAAGAGCCTGTATTATTTGGGACAAGTAATTTACGGTAACATCGTCGTTAAGAGGAAAAAACTCAATATTCCAGCTAATTACTTCTAAGGAATTGTTTGTGCCATAGGTTAGGTCTTCAATATCCTGTGCATTCGCAAGTAAGGATAAAAAAACAAAGAAAAGAACTGTCAGTAAATTTTTCATATTCATGAGTTTATATGTAATGTAATTATTCCATGTCTAGCAGTTAAAAATAAAGAAACAATCATACTAAGTGTTTGTATTTAAAAGAGCCTTATCAAAAAGATTAATCAGCTTAATTTTCTCCTTCTCCCATACCAATTCATCTGATGCTTTTAGGGCATTTAAATGCCATTTCTCCAACTTCTTTTTACTATCTAGCATCTTATTAATTTGTATGGCAAGGGCATAAGCATTGCTATCGCCCGATACTGAAACCCCAATATCATAATCATCAACCACACCTTTCATCTCAGGTAAATTTGAAACCATTACGGGCAATCCTGCCTGAATGTAATCGAAAAGTTTATTGGGCAATGCAAAGCGATAATTAAGCCCCATATCCTCCTCCAAGGAAACACCAATAGTTGCCTTGCTCGTAATAGTATGAAGCTCCTCAAGCGGTAATCTGCCATAAAACGACACAACGTTTTCAACATTGTACTTTTGAGTTAATGAGACCAACTTATCGGCTATATCTCCGCTTCCTACAATCTGCAATGTAGCATCTGAAACGTACTGCATAGCCTTAATAAGCCTTTCAAGCCCACGCCCAACATTTAATGCACCCTGATATATAATTATTCTTCCATTAGGATTATACTCCTCAACTTTTTTCTTGCTTAAGGGGAGGTTCCTGATTAGGGTAAACTTTTTTCCGTAGCGTATGTATAGCTCGTTGGATAAACCATCTGAGACCGTACTGCAAAACCTTAGGCCGGGAACAAGCCTTCTCTCTAACCATAGCCATACTCTTTTAACCTTTGGTCGATAAACGAGCTCCGGAACTTCAGTAAATAGCTCATGACTATCGTAAACCAAGGGTTTCCTCTTTATGAAAGCAGCTAATCGGGCAGCAAGCAACGTGTCCAAATCATTTGCCTGAACCAGATTATACTTATGGAAAATAAGATAAAAAAAGGCGTAAATGTTATAAGCTGCATAGAACAATGGCCCTTTCTTAAAGGGCAACCGGAACAGCTTTACGCTATATGGTCTCTGGATTTTTTTGGGGGTATGCTTTAGTCTCCTACCAACTGCAGTCACTTTATAACCAGCTTCGCTTAGGGTTAACGCCGTGCGATGTAACCTCTGGTCGGCAGCAATATCGTTAGTTACAAGCAAAACTAATCTATGCACAACTTTTTTTGCTAAATTATAAAAAATCTTAAACCTCACCACATTTTTCTATCTTTGCGTAAACATTAAAATCATCATGCTTACTACATATAGAAACATCTCGCTTAAACAGTTCAATACATTTAATATTGACGCCAAAGCCAACACTTTTTACAAGGCAACAAATATTAATGACCTGAAAGAAGCCATACGTTTGGTTAAAGAGAGCGAGCAGGAGCTATTGGTGTTGGGTGGAGGCTCAAATATCCTGTTTAAATCCGATTACAATGGCGCAATAGTACATCCAAGCATTAAAGGGATTGAAATCTTAACCGAAACGGATGATAACACCACCATTAAGGTTGGAGCCGGAGTTGAATGGGACAAGTTGGTTGAGCATACTGTAAACATGGGGATTGGCGGATTTGAAAATTTATCGCTAATACCTGGCAACGTTGGAGCATCGCCAATACAAAATATTGGTGCATACGGTGTTGAGGCAAAGGATAGCATAGAAAAAGTTTGTGGTATTTTTACAGATAACCTTGAAACATTTGAACTTAATAATAAGGAGTGTAAATTTGGCTACAGAGACAGCATTTTTAAAAATGAGCTGAAGGGTAAAATAATTGTAACCCACGTAACTTACAAACTTAACAAGAAGCCCACGCTCATAACCCATTATGGGAACATGGAGGATGAACTGGAGGCGCTGGGTGGGGCCTCATTACAAAATGTTAGAAATGCAGTAATAAATATCAGGAATGCTAAGCTCCCCGACCCTGAAGAGTTAGGCAATGCAGGTAGTTTCTTTAAGAACCCTATAGTTGATGTTATTTTGGTTAAGCAAATTGGTGAGCATTTTGATAATGTTCCATTTTACCCTGTAAACGAGAAGTTTGTGAAGCTACCCGCTGGCTGGCTAATTGATAAATGCGGATGGAAAGGTAAACGGGTTGGAAATGTTGGCGTTCATAAAAATCAGGCGCTTGTTCTGGTAAATTACGGAGGCGCTACAGGCGAGGAGGTTATTAACCTTGCTCAGGATATTCGTAAATCAGTACTCCAACGGTTTAATATCCCTCTTGAGATGGAGGTGAACATGGTTTAAAACGGAATGATAATAAAGGTGATGGCTTTTTTTTTCAACGGCTGAAGGTATAGCAAGTTTGAGGGCACAGGGCTTGGAATTTATCCCACGTTAATAAGCTCCCTGCGTGCCAACCTATTTACCTAACTCATTCATCACATGCTGCTTACACCCAATACTGCATACTAACCTGTTCTTAGAGACCGTTTAAATATTGAGTCTATTTTCTTAAGTGTGGAGCGTTAAATTTCCGATTTAAAGACATCCTTTTCAGTTAATGGATTTTTAAGACCACTATTGATTTGCAATAGGATACCTTCTCTTGATAACCTGTAGTTTTTTAAAAGATGTTATAATCTGCTGATATTTATTGCGATAGTATTCATTTAGAATAAGCAAATTTAGATAAATACTATAACAATTAGCTTAGAATTCAAGATACGCATTAAAACAACTTCTATATTTCAGTTGATCAGACCTATCCGTTATTCAAGGCTTGCATACCACAAACAAATATCAACAACAAACAGCATCTTCAACAAACAGCCCTATCTCCGTCTCCGCCTCCTGTCCCCATCGGCCATGCGAACAATTCGGGGTTGAAAAACTGCGATTATCTCAACAAGCTCGTTTTGCAAACCCATAACGGTTTCAATATCCTTGTATGCAAAGGGAATTTCGTCTATATCACCACCAACCAGTTCAACCTTATGCTTAAGTAATATATTCTCCAAATCACTCTTTGTAAATGTTTTAAGCGCTTTTGAGCGCGACATAATACGACCTGCACCATGCGAGGCTGAGTTAAGCGATTTTGCACTCCCTTTCCCCCTTACTACAAACCCTGGGTGCGTCATGGAACCGGGAACAATACCTATGGCTCCCTCCCCTGCCGGGGTTGCTCCCTTTCTGTGTATCACGACATGCTTGCCATTAAGCAGCTTCTCCTTCCATGCAAAGTTGTGATGGCTCTCAATTTTTGTTAGGGGATGCTCACCAAATTCTCTCGAAATTTTTCCATGTATCTCATGGTGATTTGCCGAAGCATACTCTCCTGCTAAATTCATTGCCACCCAGTATTCATGTCCCTCCTGCTCCGCTAGATTGAGCCACGCTAAATGTCTGGCCTCTTTAGGTAGATTAATTCTTGCCATGGCTACCTTTGAGTAGTAGCTGGCCACCTCGTTGCCAAACCCACGGGAGCCAGAATGGGAAAGCAGGGCAAGGTAATCGCCCCTTTTAAGGGTAACTTCAGGGGCATCCTTAATTACGCTCAGTTCACCCCACTCCACAAAGTGGTTTCCCGCTCCGGATGTTCCCAATTGGCTGTAGGCCAAATCGCGATGCTGACGAATGAATTTTGTTGCCCCCCAGTCATGCTTGTCAAAAACCTCGTTGCTTAAATGGCTCTTGCTCTTTGCACCCACACCAAAAACGGTATGCTCTTCAAGCATTTCTCTCAATCTAAACCTTCTCCTTTCAATATACTCAGTATTTACAGGATAAACCGACATGCACATCCTACAAGCAATATCAACACCAACAGCATAGGGTATTACAGTATTCTGTTCGGTTGCCAAGACCCCTCCAATGGGTAACCCATAACCTTGATGAGCATCGGGCATAAGTGCACCAGCACATGCTATGGGCAAACTCATTGCTCTTTCCATCTGCTCTATGGCTCCGCTTTCAATATAATCCTTCCCAAACACAGGGTATGGTAATGGTGAACTTCTCAGGGAAACGTCACGTATGCTTTTCACCTGTAAAGGCTCTTTAGGATTATTCTTTAAAAACTTTCTGATAATTCTATTTAACTCATCTAGCGTGTCATCCTGAGCATCAGAAGAGTCAGAACCTAGCATAGCTGCATCAATAAACCCTAACAACTGCTGTTTAGTCGTTTTTCTTTTCTTAAGCAAATCATTAGCCTCTTTGCTCACAGCCACAAGCATGTCAGGATGATTTATACCCAGATGTTTTAGCTCCTTGTTAGTAATCCTGCCCTTTTTCATAGCTATATCAAACAGTAGTATGTTGTGCTAAATTAAAATATTTTGATACAATATCATTTAGTTAACCACCTAACTTTGGTTCCTTAAAGCCCCAGACAAGCTGGAAGGTCTTTTACTTTGCAATGTCTAGAGAAGTTGCTAACATAAAAAAATCATTAACTAAAATAACGTTACATTATTATAATAACCTGAATTCGGTATAATACTTTTAAACACGGAGGAATTTATAATAACTTACTGCTCAGCTAAACTGTACAGGCATAGTTTATGTAACAAACTATATGTCTTGAGTTTATAGTCGCAGACTTGCCTGCCAGCAAAGGTAGGGGCCTCCAAGTTTTTTTCCTACGGTATAATTAAAATGGGGTTGGCATGGGCCTCCGATTTGTAATATAACTTATTTCGAACTGAGGCTAATATTGAGCAAAGGTTAAATTGAAAAAAATTAACAACCGCTTGCAAACCCCTTCTGCTATCTGCTTTTTTAACTGATTTACTTTGATAGGAAAAGTGATAATATTATACTAAATTTAAAATTATGTTTAATTTTTCAACTAAAAGTTGTACCTTGGTGTAAGAAACATGAGCATTTATGTGCAGAATAACGCTAAAAAGTGTGATATAAAATGGAGAAATTACTGATAATGGCTACGGATGAGTCGCCACAGGTTCTATTTGACCCGGGGAAAGGTCTTTTAGATTTATCTGGCAAAAGCTTACCTGAAGACATTCATGAATTTTATTCGCCCCTTGAGGATGCCGTGAAGAAGTATATGAAAGCACCTCAAGAGAAAACAATTATTAACTTTGACCTGATGTACCTTAACTCCTCCTCAACCAAAAGGATACTTGAAATAATCACCTGTTTTGAGACAATTCATAAAAAAGGCTACAATGTAATTCTAAACTGGTACTACAATCAGTACGACGAAGATATGATGGAAGAGGGTGAAGAGTTTGCAAGGTTAACGGAACTTCCTGTAAATATTATTGAGAAAAAGAGCAGCTAAAATCGAAGGGATGAACCTTGTGTATCAGAATACAATTTATAAAAGTGGCTGCTTTACATATAAAGTAGCATGGTTATTTTCATTTTTACTTCTTCTGTCAGTCCCCCTGCTTGCTCAGGATGATACTGAACAACAGGATTTTCATCAAGAACTTCAACAAGCAGAAAAACATGAGCAGGATGGTGAATTTAATGAGGCTGCTTTTTTCTATAATAAAATTGCTAGTGCCCAATGGGCTAAAGACAATTTAACTGATGCTACTACCTTTTTCCTGAAGGCACTTGAAATGTCAGAGGAGTTAGGCAATACTAATGCCATATACGTACTGAATACAAACCTCGGGTTAATTCATACAGAACAGGGTAAGAGCCAGGAAGCATTAAACTACTTTGCCACTGCAACCAAAACGGCCAGGCAAGTGGGCAGGAAGAACGATGTGGCCTCATCTTTACTTAATGAAGCCAATGCTGCTTTCGAACTGAACAAAAACGATGAGGCACTATCTCTCCTTAATGAAGCGAGCACCATAGCCAAGGAGCAGAATAACACGAAACTACTAAGAAATGCATACTCACTATACACCAAAGTTTACGAGGCGATTGGGGATACTGAGGAATCGGCAAAATATTTTGAACTCTTCGCTGCCCTTACCCGAAAAATTCAGAATGAAGAGATAAGGCGTAAAGAGCAAGAAGTTGCGGAAAAAGTTAGCGAGGCAACAACCCGCGTACGCGAGGTGGAAGCTGCTAAAGAAGCAACAGAGCAGGAGCTTAGCCTAAGGGATTTGGAATTAAGTCAGAAACAACTAATACTCGAAAGAGCCGAGGAGGAAACGCGTGAGCAGAAAATGCAAATCGACCTGCTAAATAAAGAACGTGAGTTGCAGCAGGCAATTATCTCTCATCAAGAGCAGATGCGCAAGGTTTATATTGCTGTAATTGTTTTAATATTCCTGTTCTCCTCATTCATTTTTTACAGCTACCAGGAAAAACGAAAAGCAAACATACAGCTCAAACAAAAAAACGAAGAAATTAGCCGACAGAACGAAGAGATACAAGAACAAGCGGAGAAGCTAAGGGAACTAAATCAATTAAAAGACAAACTTTTCTCAATAATTTCGCATGATTTAAGAAGCCCTCTTGGCTCGCTACTCACACTACTAAACCTCACGCAGCAAGGATACTTTACAAAAGATGGCTTTAAGGAGGTTGTTGATGAGCTGTCGAAAAACGTTGGCTACACCACAGAACTACTTGAAAACCTGCTAAACTGGGCCCAAAGTCAGATGCAGGGACTAAAAATTCAACCAGCATACTTCAACCTGCACGATGTAGCTAACTCGAAATTTGAACTATACAAAGAGCATGCTAGCGAAAAGGGAATAAGAATTATTAATAGCATTGATAAGGAAATATCGGTATTTGCCGATAGCGCAATGATTGAACTTGTCTATAGAAATTTAATAGCCAACGCCATTAAGTTTAGCAAAAAGGGAGGGACTGTTACCGCAACGGCTATAATTGACAAACATCATGTTACTGCTAAAGTTTCCGATACAGGAACAGGTATTGCTCCTGAAAACCTTAAGAAACTATTCGGTAAAGAAATTTTTTCTACCAAAGGTACATCAAACGAGAAAGGAACAGGTCTGGGCTTAATGCTTTGTAAAGATTTTATAACCCTTAATAAAGGGGAAATCTGGGTAAGAAGCGAAGCAGGAAATGGTAGCGAGTTTTTCTTTACCATTCCGCTAACCTCTAGTGATTTTGCCGAAAATGAGCAAATAGAAGAACTTCACGAGAGGGTTAATACCTAGTCCTTCCAATTTTAAGGGTTAATGGACAATTTTTCAAAAAGATTGGTATAATCCTCCTTCGTATTAATATTAGTATGGATTAACGGGCTATCTACTTGTACGCCTTGATAATTAAATTTCTCCAGATAATTTCTGATGTTCTGATTGAAGTTCTTCTCTTCTAAAATTAACCTACATAGCGAGGAGTCAATAAGTAGCGGATGTCCTCCCCTATGCCCATGCTGTGGGTAAACATAATCGTATGAACCTTTGCAATTAATAAGCCTTGAAACTACATGCTCACTGATAAACGGGTTGTCAATATTATGTATTAAAACCGAAGAATTACTGCATTTGGAAAGGCCTCGTTGTATCGAATAGAATCGTCCATAATCAGGATTACAATTTTCTACCAAATTAATAAGGCTGCTTAAATGAGGAATCTTCTTGTTAAACTGCACAACACCCTCACTGTTAAGCACAACAATAATTTTTTTGAGCCCCATATTCCTATAGCTAAGCACAATATCCTCAAGGAAGGTTCTCCCGGATGGTAGCATTAACAAGAACTTTGGCTCCTGCATTCGTACCGACCTACCGGCAGCAAGAATTAAAACTGAGTATTCAAATAAAATCTCTTTACCAACCATACCACCTATAATGCTGTATTACTATACATTAATTAAACAAAATGCAAATGTGAATTTATTCAAACTTCACCAAAGGTAAAACAATAATCGTTCTGTAAAAAGACTTTAAACTGTGCCATAATACACAAAACATAACCATTTTTTTATATATTAGCCAAATAGAAAAAAGGTAACTATGGCAACCGATACGTTTTATCCAATCCCAATTAATAAACTATTAAGTATAATCCTGAAGCAGTACGATAGCTGTAAACAAATTTTTGGAATTCCGAAAAAACTATTCTACTCTCCAAAATTTACTGAATCCTTTCATTCATACAGGTATGGAAAGCTCCTCGAAACCCCTATTGGCGTTGCTGCAGGACCACATACCCAGTTAGCACAAAACATTATTGCCGCTTGGCTTAATGGGGCACGTTTTATTGAATTGAAAACTGTTCAAACCCTCGATGATATTGAGGTGGCAAAACCCTGTATTGACATGCAGGATGAAGGCTACAACTGCGAATGGTCACAGGAGCTCTCCATTCAGCAATCTTTTGAACAGTATCTGGATGCATGGATAATAATTCACGTACTTCACCATAAGTTTGGACTAAAGAACAAGAAAGGGTTTGGCACATTATTTAACATGAGCATTGGGTATAATTATGAAGGTATCCAGAATGCAAATGTGCAGTGGTTCCTCGATAAAATGAAGGACGCTTCAAAAGAGATTGAAGAGAAGGTAATGCTTATTCAGAAAATCTATCCCGAGATAATTAATATTGATATTAGCCCTACTATATCCGATAATGTAACGTTGTCAACAATGCATGGTTGCCCACCACAAGAGATAGAGAAGATTGGGCACTACCTTATTGCTGAAAGAAAACTCCATACCGCCGTTAAATTTAATCCTACCCTGCTGGGACGCGATGCGGTTCACGAACATTTTAACAGAACTGGTTTTGAAACTATTGTCCCCGATGACGCATTTGAGCATGACCCAACCTTTAGCGATGCAGTTCAAATTATTAAAAACTTACAGCAAACCGCCAACGAAAACCAGCTCCATTTCTCACTTAAAATAACCAACACCCTTGAGAGCCTAAACCATAAAGATATTTTTCCTCCCAACCAGGAGAGAATGTACATGAGTGGTAGAGCGCTACATCCCTTAAGCATTAGCCTTGCACATACGTTACAAACTGAGTTTAACGGAACGTTAGACATCTCCCTTAGCGGTGGAGCCGATGCCGAGAATATATCGGAACTTGTAGCCTGCGGATTAACTCCTGTTACCGTATGTTCTGACCTTCTTAAACCTGGGGGTTATGGTCGCCTATACCAGTATATTGAGGAGCTAAGGCTCATGTTTGAAGGATACAGAGCAACAAGTATTGAAGACTATATTATTAGGTGCTCCGGATACATCTCATACAAACCTGAAGTATGTAAATTAAACAACCTAAAACGATACTTAAATAAGGTCTTAACCTCAAAAAAATACAAAAGGGAAACTATACATACACCAAGCATTAAAACCAACAGAGAACTAGGATTTTTCGACTGTATTCATGCACCCTGTCAGGATACTTGCTCTACAAATCAGGATATTCCAAACTACATTCACCAAACAGCAAATTGCAACCTTACTAAAGCAGGCGAAGTCATTCTTCAAACCAACCCTTTCCCTTTAACAACGGGCATGATTTGCGATCATCTTTGTCAAGCGAAGTGTACCAGGATAAATTATGATGGAGCGGTACTTATTAGAGAGATAAAAAGGTACGTGGCAGAAACTGCCATCTCAAGCGAGCTGGCAAAACCTTGCGAACCATTAAAAAAATCAACATACAAACGGGTATCAATTATAGGCGCAGGTCCAGCCGGCCTTTCATGCGCATACTTCCTTAAGCTCGCTGGTTTTCAGGTTGATATTTATGAAAGCAAGCCCAACTCTGGTGGTATGGTTAAAGAGGTTATACCATCCTTCCGCCTAACCGAAAAGGCTCTGCAAAAGGATGTTGAAAGAATTAAGAATTTAGGTGTGAATGTTCACTACGACCAGGAGATTAAGGGAGAAAAGTTTAATAAAATTCGAGGCAAGGGCGACTATCTGTTCATTGGTGTTGGTGCCCAAAAATCAGCAAAACTTAACATAAAAGGTAGTGATGCAGAAGGAGTAATGGACCCATTAATTCTACTTCGTGATATTAAAGCGGGGGACAGACCAAACCTGGGTAAACACGTAGTAATTATTGGTGGCGGGAATACAGCGATGGACGTTGCGAGAACTGTTTACAGAACAGCTCCCCAAAACGGTAAAGTTACAATACTTTACAGGCGTACCATTAAGCAGATGCCTGCTGACATAGGTGAAATTAAGGCTGTGATGGAAGAAGGGATTGAAATCAGGGAGCTGGTTTCTCCAAAATCAATCAATATCAAGAACGGGAAAGTTACATCTGTCACCTGCGAACTAATGAGGCTTGGGCAAAAAGATGAAAGCGGCAGACAAAGACCCGAAGCCATTCCAAATTCTGATTTTGATATTGAGGTGAGTTCTGTCATCCCCGCCGTTGGGCAAGAAATGGTTTTCGACTTTGGTGGGAGTAAACCATTAACCAGTACCCCAGGCACATACGAAACACAAATGCCAAATGTTTTTCTAGGAGGCGATGCGCTGCGCGGTGCATCAACAGCTATTAATGCAATTGGCGATGGACGAAAGGTAGCTCAACTAATTATTAACAGGGAGCAGATTGACTTTCAAACAAAACCAGAAAATGAGCGCAAACCATTAGAGCCAGTAAACCATATTTTTAACAGAACAAGAAAATTGCCCCCTGCACGTATTACTGAGCTGCCTTTGAGTAAAAGAAAAAATTTCAATCTGGTAGCAGCAACCCTTACTGAGGATGAAATTATTGATGAGGCAAAAAGGTGCCTGCTATGCGATGAATACTGCAGCATATGCTGTAGCGTTTGCCCCAATTTAGCAAACTACACCTACAAGATTACCCCCAAACAATATCAAACGCAAGTTATTATTGGGTTGAATAACAAGAAGGTTGCCATTGAAAACTCCAATACATTTAATATTGAGCAACCCTACCAAATACTAAATATTGCCAACTTTTGCAATGAGTGTGGCAATTGCAATACATTCTGCCCCAGCAGCGGCGAGCCTTACCTTAAGAAACCCAGAGTTTTTCTAACCGAATCGGCTTATGAGCTGGAAGAGCAAGGATTCTTTCTGAATAAGGATGAGGACGGGAATATGGTTCTGCATTCTAAATCAAATGGAGCAAGTAGCTCGCTTACGGAGAAGGAAATTGAATACATTTATGAGAATGATTCACTAATAGCAGTTTTTTCCAAAGAGACCATTGAAGTAAAAAGATGTTTCTTTAAGGAAGATGCTAAAAGTAAGGAGTTTGAAACTACACAGGTTATACAAATGACGATAATAATGGAGGGAATAAAGAGTTACCTTTACCTTTAGGTTGGTTATATAGCTACGGTTAAATTTAGCAATGCTCTATTATCTATGTTGGTAACTGAATAGTTTATCCTTTCAGATTTTCGGAAAAGGTATATTAACCCAATACCCGCACTGCTGGTATCTTCGTTAATCATATTCTTCATCTTTTGCCTGTAAAGTGCATTAAGCTCGGGTTTATGCTTACTTTTTAAGAATTCAAAATAATCCTTTAATTCACCAACGTTCTCTCTATCAATAAAGTTTGAAGCACCAATAACAAAGCTGCCCTCCTCCCGCTTTAAAACAAAAAGCGCCTCGTTTACACCGTTAATCCTTTGTGCATGCATTGAGATGTTCTGAAGAAGTTCCACCGAAATATTATACAATTTTTGCTTGCCCTGCTTAATATCATCCGTTTGAAGAATATTCTTCTCAATCATCTGAATAATTGGAAGAACAGAATACTCTGAAAAATCACCTTTATGAAGAATGATAAGGTTCTCTGCAACCATCTTTTTATGAATGCCCTTCATGTGGTCAAGTGAACTATACTCCTTACGGGGAACTTCCTCTTGATGACCTGGTGATTTAATGGTAAGCTGAATAAAGAAAAGTGAGTGCTCATCGTCAATTTGCTCAAAATCATAGGTAATTTTTTGTCCCGTCCTTCGGGCCATCTCAATTACACCTAAACCGGCTCCGCCCCTTTCCGATAATTTCCCCTGCGATAGCACCTCCTTCTGAAGCAGTCTAAGTTCCGGAGGCGTAAGGCTGTTCACCTTATCGAGTTTTTTAGTAATTGAATCTATCACATTGCAATTAACGGAGTTAACAGAAGCAATGTAAAAGGCATCCTTAATACTCCTTACGTAGAATGCACCGTTAAATTCTTGAAGATTAACTTCAGAAAAGGCATACTTCCCGTGGCGCGCTACATTCTGATAGCACTCGGCCATAAGGAAACTAATCTTATTTTTAAACTTCACAAAACTACCGGAAGAATCAATATTGTACTGAGTTAGCTCAATAATCTTGTGCGTTATTGTATCGGACACGGCTCCTGAATACGCAAATACCAACTCATCTTTATGTAGATACTCTAACAAACCAGCTATGGAACCCACATCCATTTCATGAAATTTTAAGATTTCTTTATGCAAGTTAGTTAAAATTCCTGATGTGAGGTAAAATCAGCAAACATTTCGATTGAATAAAAAAAACAAATCAAAAGGCAATAATCTCTCTAAAACAAATCGTTCACCTCTTTTTTAAGGGTCTCAATGGCTTTCTTTGTAGGGTGGCTATCAAGTTCAACCATATTCTCAAGAATTGTTTGGCTAAGCTTAAATCCGGATGCATCGGCATCCATTTCATCGGAACACGTGTTAATGAGCTTTACCACATTATCCTTGGCATTGTTAACCTGGCCCCACGCCTTGGTGCTAATGTACAATTGCTGTGACAGGTTATGCTCCCACTCCGTTCTGATAATACTTAATAAATTTGACTGTAATTTTTTTGCAGTAATACCCGGTTGATTCACGCGCACAAGGAGCGAGTCCGGAGATATCCTCTCAAGATAAAGTATAATTCTTTCATATGCCTGCAACCTAATTGGGATAGTAATTTTTTTTGTTCCTTCTGCCAACTCAGCTTTCCTTCTGCGCGTTTCTTCCTTTAGTAAACGTTCAATGGCCAAATAGCCAGCCAGAAAAACGAATAACGATGGGAGCACAATTTTCAACAATTCAAGTATCATAACGCTTATGTTAGGGAACACTTTGGTTCAAATAAATAATAAGTATAACTTTAAAGTTTTAAAATTACTAAAATCATTTAATCCATAAGTAATAATTTTGAAATATCTGCAATTATGGAAAGCATTTCAAAAAGAGTAGAAAAAATGGCAATATCCCAAACACTTGCCATGTCGCAAAAAAGCAGGGAGCTAAAAGCGCAGGGGAAAGATGTAATTAACCTAAGCGTTGGCGAACCAGATTTTAAAACACCTGACTTTGTTAAAGATGCAGCCAAAGAGGCGATTGATAATAACTTCACCTCCTACACTCCCGTTCCTGGATACCCCGATTTAATTCAGGCAATATCAGATAAGTTGAAAAGGGAGAATAATCTAAACTATTCTACGGAGCAAATTGTAGTATCTGGCGGAGCAAAACATTCCCTCACCAATGTGTTACTTGCACTACTAAACGATGGCGACGAGGTTATTATACCTGCACCCTACTGGGTTAGCTATATTGAACTTGTTAAACTTGCCGAAGGCAAAAGCATTGTTATTCCTACAACACTCGAAGATAATTTTAAAATTACACCAAAGCAGCTGGAGGATGCCATCACCCCAAAAACAAAGGTTCTTATGCTTTGCTCACCGTCAAACCCTACGGGAAGCATCTATTCGCAGGAGGAACTCTCGGCCATTGCCAATGTTTTAGAGAAGCATCCAAACATCTACATTCTTTCTGATGAGATCTACGAGCATATAAATTACATTGGCAAGCACGAAAGCATCGCGCAGTTCCAGAGCATTTCCGATAGGGTAGTAATTATCAATGGCGTATCAAAAGGTTATGCCATGACAGGCTGGCGGATTGGCTACCTGGCAGCACCAAAATGGCTTGCCAAAGCTTGCCAAAAATTGCAGGGACAAATGACCTCGGGCACCTGTTCAATTGCCCAAAAAGCAGCTACTGCTGCCATAAGTTCCGATGCTTCGTACCCAAAAATGATGTGCAAAGAGTTTATTAAGCGACGTGATTTAGTAATTGAAGGTTTAAGAAAAATACCCGGCTTTAAAACTAACGTACCCGAAGGTGCATTCTATATTTTTGCTGATGTTTCGGAACTATTAGGCAAGAAATTTGGCAATCAGAAAATAACAGATTCTGCTGATTTAGCCATGTACCTTATTGAGAATGCTCATGTTGCCATGGTAACCGGTAGTGCATTTGGCGCTCCAAATTACATCCGATTATCC
Organism: Bacteroidales bacterium; assembly: GCA_046542995.1. GTDB lineage: Bacteria > Bacteroidota > Bacteroidia > Bacteroidales > Tenuifilaceae > Perlabentimonas. The sequence continues at coordinate 1,950 of JBKHAH010000011.1, read as the reverse complement.
TATGCTGCTTCCGAAGCTGAACTTGCTGAGGCAATTAAACGTATAGCTAAAGCTATTGGTAACCTCGTGTAATTTTAAAATTATATCGAATAAAAGAACAATCAATACAGGGCAGAAAATTATGATTGCTTAAATCAATCATTTTTCTGCCCTTTTTAATTTGATTTATTTTTTAACGAATCTCACGCTACCTACCACGGTCCTATCATGAATAAGTTGAACAATATAAATACCTGCTGATAGATTCTTAATACTAACCCTGTTGTTCTTTGTAATCCTGTGACTATTTACCAATGCACCATTAATACTAAATATTTTCAGTTCAATCTCTTTATTAAACTCATTCGAATAATCCAACATTATATAATCATTTGCAGGATTTGGATATAAGGTAACAGCATTTGGATTTATAAAACCAACTCCTGAACATGACGTTGTAGTATAACTCCAGGTGTCAGACCAGTCACTCTCAATACTGCCATCTAAAGCCTTCACTCTCCAATAGTACGCAGCCTCACATTGAAAACCGTTAACATCAAGAGTGGTTAAGTCTGTGGTTGAAGTGAAGAATAACGATTCAAAATCATCATTCAACGAAACCTCCAACCTATAGTTAGTAGCGCCTTCAATTGTTGTCCACTGGAAAGTAACATGTTCTGGATTTATTTCATCAGCATTGTTTTCTGGTGAAACAAGGGCTGGTGAGTCTAAAGATTGCTCCTGTAAGTTAAACGACCAAACCTCAGACCATGAGCCTTCATTGGAGGCATCAGTTGCCTTTACTCTCCAATAAAATGTATAATTCATTGGTAACCCTGTAACTTCCCACTCATTATTATCAGTAGAAAAAGAAGAAACGCTACTTTCAAAGCTCTCATCAACAGATAATTCCAAAACGTATTCGGATGCTCCAAAAACCTCATCCCATTCAAAAGTTACTGCATCATTATTAATAATTGACTCATCAGCTGGTGAGGACAATACTGGTTCTTCAAGTTCAATGCTTTCAGTTGTAAAGTTCCATATATCCGACCACGGAGAATAACCGTTTACATTCTCACCTCTTACTCTCCAGAAATATTGGGTTAGAGGATTTAAATCAGATACGCTGGCAAATATTAGGGAGGTGTTACCAGTTCTAATAATCTGTGTAAAATTCTCATCTAAACTGACCTGATACTGGTATGTATCTACGTTATCCAAACTATTCCAATTTAAGGATACATTTTCGTATGGCATATCCACGCTACTACTCTCGGGACTTTCTAAGTTTGGTCCTTCTGGTAGTTCAAATTCAGTCTTAAATATCCATGGTTCAGTCCATTCCGAAGTATCTTCCTCGTGCCTTCCTCTAACTCTCCAATAATACTCCTGACCGTATCTTAATCCATTAAAAGTTTTACCACTGTATGTTGAGGCATGTGATTGCTCCTCGAGCAAATCAGAATTAAAACTTGTGGTTGTATCAAGTTGGTAATCTATGGAATCATTCCCGTTTAACTTATCGCTAACCCACAATGTTAGTTCATCCACAGTTCTATCAGTTGAACCATTTGATGGAGAACTCTGAGTTGCTCCCATTGGATTTGTTGTGAACTCCCGCGTCTCTGACCATCCGGAAACATCCTCGGCATGATAGCCGCGAACACGCCAGTAGTACTTCTGACCGTAGTCGAGGTTTGAGATGATCTTACCGCTGTAGCTGTCGCTATGGTCATACGTTTGGAGGTTGCCCGAATCGAACGTGGGCAGCGTATCCAGCTCGTACTCTATGGTGGTGGAGCCTGAAACCCTATCCACTGAGAGCGTTAGCCTTACAGGTCTTTCTTCTGCTCCATTGGTGGGGCTCGTAGGCCTTGCTCCCAATGTGTCGGTGGTGAACTCGCGCGTCTCTGACCATTCGGAAACATCCTCGGCATGATAGCCGCGAACACGCCAGTAGTACTTCTG
>JBKHAH010000076.1:0-15679 GCA_046542995.1 Bacteroidales bacterium | reverse complement strand
AAAAAAAATGAGGAGTAAGCGTTCCCTAATTATTACCTATCCCTATTCATAATACCCTGAGCAATTTCAATAAGGGTCTCCTTTTTTTCGGGCGACACCTTGATTTTTTCCATTGAATCTAGTGCATTATTGTAAAACTCCTCTATTTTGCTTTCGGTAATTTCCTTAACTCCCACCTCGTTATAGATGTTAAGTACACCATTAATTTTTTTGTCAGCTTCAATATTTTGCGCTTTAAAATATCCGCTAAGCAATTCAAGCGAATTGCCTTTAGCCAGAGAGAAGGCTTTTATAGTGAGGAAGGTTTTTTTATTTGCCAGTATATCTCCTCCAATCTTTTTCCCAAACGATTTCTCATCACCATAGGCATCAAGTAGGTCATCCTGGAGTTGAAATGCAAGTCCAAGATTTTTACCAAATTCACCCAGGTTAATAACATCAGCATTGGATGCTCCTCCAATAACGCCACCAATTTGCAGCGCACCCTTAAGCAGGATGGATGTTTTTCTTTCTATCATCCCTATGTACTCTTCTTCCGTAACGTACTGTGCCGATTCGAAGTCCATGTCAAGCTGCTGACCATCACATACGCCCAGAGCAGTAGAATTGAAAATGTTAAGGACCGGGCTAAGATACTCCTTGTCGGTTTTTGATAAGAGTTGGTATGCCAGAATGCTTAAGGCATCGCCTGAGAGGATGGCTACGTTGGAACCCCACTTTGAGTATACGGTTGGCTGATTTCTGCGCAATGGGGCGTCATCCATAATATCATCGTGAATAAGGGTAAAGTTATGAAATAGCTCAATGGCCAATGCCGGCGATAATGCTTTGTCAATTGAATTGGAAAATAGGTTTGCTGCTGCAAGCACAAGCACAGGTCTTATTCTTTTTCCTCCCGATGAAACAGTATATTTTATTGGTTCGTAGAGCCTGCTAGGTTCCTCTGGTACTGCCAGATTTTTTAAGCCTTTATCAATTATCTCTATTAACTGATTAGTAGTGTACATCCTTTTGTTTTTTTAATTGCTCTAATAAAGTAAAGTTACAAAAACTTATAAAAAGAACTAACCTTTATCGTGTAAAGATTCTTTTACTGACACATTTGTTCTGGCAAGTGAGAGTAGTATTGAGGGCAGTATTATTAAGTTACTGAATAACGCTACCAATAGGGTGAACGAAACAAGGATTCCCAACGATACTGTACCACCAAATTGCGAAGCAATAAATATTCCGAAACCAAAGAAAAGTACAATGGAAGTGTATATCATACTTACACCCGTTTCGCTAATTGCATTAACAACCGATTCTTTTGAATTGTTGCTTGTTCTAATTAGTTCCTGACGATATTTTGCAAGAAAATGAATAGAATTATCTACAGAAATACCAAAAGCTATACTAAACACAATAACCGTACTTGGTTTAAGCGGTATACCAAGGAAACCCATGGCTGCAGCGGTTAAGAGTAGAGGGATTAGATTTGGCAGTACCGATAGTAGCACCATTTTTCCCTTTCTGAACATCCACGACATAAAAATTGAAATTATTCCAATGGCCGCCATTAGGCTAATTAGCAGGCTTCTTACAAGGTAATCATTCCCTTTAGCATAAATAATACTGCCTCCGGTTACGCTAATATTATGGGCATGTTCCTTAAAAACAGAATCAACATCTGCTTCAATGCTTGAACGAAGCTCTTTTATTCTTATGGAGCCTACATCAGCAACATTATAAAGTACACGGGTAAGCCTACCTGTAGAGTCGGCAAACCTGTTGAGCAGCTCATTTTGACCCATGTCTTTTGGTAGGTAAGACATGATGAAGGAACTCTCTGGTCCTATTGGAAGCCTGTATTGACTTGGGTTACCGTTGTAATAACCCTGTCGTGCAAATTTTGCTGCTTCGGCTACTGAAAGCGGGCTGGATAGTTCAGGGTATTTTTCTAACCTTTTTTGAAGTTGATTAATTCTGGTTAAAGTAGCTTGCTGTATAATGCCCCTGGGGCGTTCGGTATCAATTACAATTTCAAGGGGCATGACTCCGCCAAAGTGCTCTTCAAAGTAGCTTAAATCAATATAGGTTTTGTGTTTCTTGGGGATATCATCAACCATATACCCTTTACTTTGGACACGTGCTAATCCAATAAATCCAAAGATTATAATGGCTGAAGAGGTAATAAACACCAGCTTTCGTCGGTAAAGCCCGGTTAGTATAACTCGTGTAATTGTATTCTTTAGCCGGGGGCTATCCAAATGCTGAAGATGTTTTGGTTCGGGTGGAGGGAGCAAGCTGAAAATTGTGGGAATAAGTAAAATTGAGACAATAAAAACCCCAATAACTCCAACAGAAGCAACTAGACCAAACTCGTTTAGTATTCTAATGTTGGTAAAAAGAAAGGTGCCAAACCCTGCTGCAGTTGTTAGGTTTGTAAGGAACGTTGCGCTTCCAATTTTCTGAATCACACGTTGCAATGCTCTTGTCTTGTTCCCGTGTACACTATACTCGTGATGATACTTATTTAGCAGGTAAACACAATTTGGCACCCCAATAACAATTATTAGCGGAGCTATTACGGCAGTAAGAAGGGTGATGTCGTACCCAACTATAGCCATAAAACCTAATCCCCAAACAACTGATACCGCAACAACCAACAAGGAGAATAGCATAATACGGAAGGATCGGAATAGAAGGTACAGGATTGTTGCAGTAATAAGAACAGCAAAAAGAATAAACATGTACATCTCTCTCTCGATTAGCATTGCCAATGAGATTCTGATGTAAGGTAGGCCAGAGTATCTTAAAGTGTTTCCGCTTTCTTTCGTATAATGCTCGCAAACATCAAGTATCTCCTTCATAAACTGATTTCTTTCCATGGTAACGAGTATGTCGTACCTAATAGAAATCATCATAAGGTAAATGCTCTCCTCCTTGTTATAAAGAAGATCCTCGTAAAAAGGGAGTGATAAAGCTACCTGACTAAGCGAGTCTAGCTGATTCTGGTTATAAGAATCCTTTTCGAAAATTTTATTAAACACGAAGGTTCTTGATTCCGTATCCCTTTCAATAGTAAATACATCTGACATGGACAGAACGTGCTCTACCCCGTCAATCTGGTTAAGTTCGTTAACTAGTTCTCTCCAGTGTTTAAAGTTGGGCTGGCTAAAGAATGAGGAGTCTTTAACCCCCACAACCATCATGTTTTCGCCCTTGCCAAATATCTCACTAAACTCATTGTGCTCAATTAAGAGGCTGTCTGTTTTTGGTAATAATGGGGTCGGTTCAACATAAAATTTTAGTGAGGTAAGATTGTAGGCCATAAAGGCTGTAATTAACCCAACAACGATTAAAACAATGAATCTGTTCTTAAGAATTATGCGTGCAATATGCTTAAATATCATGTTTTTATTATTTATACTTTTTAAAAAAAAGTAGCCGTGCAAAGGTAATAAATATGATTTAAGCAAAATATATGCTAAACATCATATTGTTTAAAATTAAAATTGAAAAAAACATTTATACATTTGCCCCCAATCTTGCATAAAAAGCTATTTTTATGCAGTTTTATAATAAAATACTTTGCTGTGGATTATAGTGTAATGCAGTTTTTGACCCTTGTGGGCTCCTTAGGTTTATTCCTGTTTGGAATGAAGATGCTGAGTGAGTCATTACAGAAAGTAGCAGGTGATAGAATGCGGGCAATTCTGGCCGCAATGACGTCCAACCGATTCAAAGGAATACTTACAGGACTTATAGTAACAGCAGTAGTACAGTCAAGTTCCGCTACAACTGTAATGCTGGTTAGCTTTGTTAATGCTGGGTTAGTTAGTTTGACTCAGTCGATTGGTGTATTAATGGGTGCCAATATTGGAACAACTTTTACAGCATGGATGATTTCCCTGCTAGGTTTCAAATTCTCCATTAGTACTATTTCTTTGCCGCTTATAGGAGTTGGATTCCCCCTTGTTTTTAGCAAAAGTAATACTCGAAAATCTTGGGGAGAGCTATTGGTTGGGTTTGCGCTTCTTTTTCTTGGTCTGGATTTTTTGAAGAATTCTGTACCAAATATAAGTGATAGCCCTGAGATATTAAGGTTCCTTGCAAGCTATACTGATCATGGAGTTTTCTCGATTATACTATTCATTGCTATTGGTACAATACTAACTGTTGTTATTCAGTCTTCAAGTGCCACAATGGCATTAACTTTAGTTATGTGTAACAATGGGTGGATTAGTTTTGATATGGCCGCTGCAATGGTGCTTGGGGAGAATATTGGAACAACCATAACAGCCAACATTGCTGCCGCGGTAGCCAACATATCGGCAAGGCGAACAGCACGAGCTCACTTAATTTTTAACCTGTTTGGGGTGCTTTGGATGATGCTAATTTTCCATTGGTTTATAGGAAGCGTTGCCGACTTTGTTATGGATTTGGGTAGCGATAACCCTTTTAATAATCCGCAGAGCGTTCCCGTTGCACTTTCAGTTTTTCACTCCGCTTTTAATATAATTAATACGCTGGCGTTGGTAATGTTCACTCCATTCATTGTAAAAATTGTTACTCGCCTAGTAAAACAAAAGGATGAGGAGGAGGAGGAGTTCCGCTTGCAACATATTGGAATAGGATTGCTCTCAACAGCAGAACTTTCCTTATTACAAGCAAACAAGGAAATTATTACCTATGCAAAACGCACCTATAAGATGTTCGGATTCTTTAGGAATCTTTTTGCCGAGACAAACGATAAGAAGTTTAAGGCAACTTATGAACGAATAGAGAAGTACGAAGAGATTAGTGATAGAGTTGAGGTGGAGATAGCTACGTACATGAATAAGATATCTACAAACTATCTAAGTGATGAGAGCTCGCGGAGGTTGCAAGCAATGTTCAATATTATTAATGATATTGAGAGCATATCCGATAGCAACTTCAATCTGGCTCGTACCATGCGCCGCAAGCGAAAGGCAAACATTTGGTTTAACCAGGAGGTGCGCGATAACCTGAACCATATGTTTGACCTGGTTGAGGAAGCATACCAGGTGATGCTTAGCAACCTTGAAGAGGGATACTCAAACATTAATCTTGGTCCAGCATACGAAGCCGAAGAAAAGATTAACCAGTTCCGCAATAAGCTTAAAAAGCAGCATATTAAGAATGTAGAGGAGGTTAAGTATAAGTATCAGGCAGGTGTAATATATAACGATTTGTTCTCCGAGTCGGAAAAACTTGCCGATTACATTATTAATGTATCTGAAGACATTGCAGAGATTAACAAGCCGTTAAAAAAACCAGCAGCAAAGAGTTAGATTATTCTTGTACACCCAAAGGATTTCCTGATACTAGCTCTTTTTAGTAGTTATTGTGTTTCCCTGTTAGTTTATTTCTTCCTTTTCAGAAATAGCGAAAAATCCTGAATAGTAAAAAAGTTGTTTCATGGGCATATTTTCGGAAGTTTAGGCATACCAATCCCATGCTGCGCGTTGTGTTGTAGAAACCTGTTTGCAATTGTTTACCCTACCGCCCTTCTGAGAGCTATCAACTTCGAGAGCCTCTGCCAACTCGCATCGTATCTAGCTAACAATCTTGGTGTTGTTGACGGTCTCTTCAGGAGAAGGGAAATACGCAAAAGATTTGGCAATGTACGTTCGCATACAGCTGCTCTACCAACCGCTCGTCTGAACAGGAAGCGGAGTACTTAAGGAACATCAGCCCTAGATTCCCTTTGAGCCAAATATTGAAGCATGCCCTTGGGCAGATCTCCTGATACCAAAGGAGCGGACAAACTCTTGCCATGAAATCGCTTGATAAAATTTCCCAAGGTTGCATTCCAAAAAAACGGGTAAGTATGCTGCTGAAATTCTTCGTATGTTGCTCATTATATTTAGGAAATGAACCCCGATTTTATGTGTTTTCGGCACTTTTCGGGGTTTTGTTATGCCTAACTATTATTCACATGATTATCAATGTTTTATATGCTTATAAATCTGCCTAAATAGCAAGAAGGCGGAGCAAGTTGCTCCGCCTTCTCTCTTTTGAAAATATATGCTCTACTCTTTTACCATTCTCAAAATTTTTCGTTCCCCATTCTCACCATGTAAAGTAACAATATAAACACCTTTAGTTAGTTTACTAGTGTTAATGGTACCTGTATTGGCTAAGTTAACTTTCATTACCTGCTGACCAACCAGATTTGTAAATTCAGCAGATCTTACTCCTTCTCCATTGGTTATGCTTATTGAATTATTAAAAGGATTTGGGAAGGCGTTAACTTCACTCATCATAACTGAGTTTACATTGGTTATTATCTCAAAATCAACAGTAACATCAATGCTGTTTAACAGCTCAGAAACAACATAGGTGTTCTCGGTATGATCATCCACAGTATTCCCATCTACCTGCCATTCCTTTACTTGATATCCATCGTTAGGAGAGGCTGTAAATACCACTTCAGCGCCCTCGTCAACCTCCTGACCTGATGTAATATCATCACCGTTCACTGTTGCTGAAATTTCTCCATTATCACTTGCAGTAGCAAATGTTACACTATGGGTTGGTATCTCCTCAAAGGCTACATTTACTTCAGCAGGTCCACTTAACGATGAGATGGTGTAGTTCAACTCATGGTAATCAGCTATAACGTCACCATTTAGAGTCCATTCTTTAATCTGATAACCATCATTGGGCTCTGCCGAAAAAGTTACTTCAGCGTTCTCGTATACCTCATCACCGGAATTTATGGGGCCGCCATCAACCTCAGCATTTAATGTTCCATTTTCATCAAGGCTAGCAAAAGTAACAGCGTAAGTTTCCAAAACATCAATGGAAACATCGTCAATTATTATTAAGTACTGATCAGGATCGCTGTAGGTATAGAACGCAACAAAGTACTCACCGTCTTCCGGTACGCTAAAAGTGCCCAGCACCTCTTTCCAACCCAACTCCTCAACCTTAGTATCAAGCACCTCAATGGTCATATCCTCCGATGAGTTAGTTGAACCTACAAGAACCTTAATCCTCTCGCTATAAACCAGGCCAGTTACTGCATCCTCTAATGTTTGAAGCATGAAGTTAACTGAGTAAATTTCGTCTGCTTGCATTTGTATTGGTGGAGTAAACAGGTAGTCGTCCTTTGCATTATACGGATGGAATGCAACGTGCATAGCATTTGGGGCAGAATACGCGCTATTTGGCGAATAATCGGAGTTACTTAATATATCCCAACAAATATTATCTTCATTAGCATTCTCTATAGACCAACCCATGGGGTATGTATATCCATCATCGTTCTCAAGATCATCAAAATCCTCGAAAAATGGTAATGATGAAATAACGGGGTTATTCATGGTGGTAAAAGACCATACGGGGCAATCCGTAGCATCACCATTCTCGTTAAAAGGTACTACCTGCCAGTAGTAGGTTTGAGAATAATCAAGATTCTCTTTGCTAATTTTATAATTCGTAGCATTACTGCCCTCAAGAACTTCACCATCAATCATATTATCCGCTTCAGGGTTTGTTCCAACAAACAGTTTATACCCTTCGGGGGCACCGCCTCCGCTTGCCCAAACCAAATCGAGACCCATCATAATATCAACATTCGTTTCTTCGTCTTCGGGCGCAACTTCCTGTGCTACTGCAGGCGGATTTTCGCCCTCCACATCCCAGGTTATATCATCAACCCAAATGGATGTTACGCTGGTTTCCTCCGGATTCTGACTATGCCGGAAACCTATGTATGGTTTGGTATTTGTTTCGGGAAATGTTATTTCAAACTCCTGATGCTCATCGGTTAATTCAAGTGTAGTTACCTCTTCAAAAGAGTTTGGATCGTAGGGATTATCCATTACACCTACAATTAACGATACATCGTAAATCTCATCGCCTTTCTTAGCGTAGAAGGTTAACTTGTTTGATTCAAAGCCATCAACGCCCGGGGTTACAAGGGTAACAGGATAGTTATGCTCAGTGAACATTACGAATTTAGCCACATTGGGTGCCGAGTATGCACCGTAAACATCAGAAACCACATCAACATGAGTATAATCGTGATCGGGGTTATTTATTGCGCTCCAACCTTCGGGCATCTCTTCAGAAGCATCAAACCCCTGATAAAAATTCGAATTCAATGCTGTTGATGTTCCTGATAAAGAAACGGTATTCTCACCAGAAAAACTACCATCAACGTTAAACGTAGCCGAACCTGTATTTGCCGATGCATCGGTTGGTTCAAAAAATATTACTGCCTCTTCGGTCTCGCCAGGAGCTATGGTTCCTGAAAAATCGGAAGAAAAAACTCCACTGGTTGTAACATCCGTAATAATTAGATCAGATGTTCCGGTATTTGAAACAACTACTGGAATTCCGTATGACCCACCCATTGCTAAATTAGGAAAATTAATGGTTGTTTCACTCAGGCTGATTTCAGGCTCGTTGGTTGTTTCATCAATTGCAACGTCATCAATAAAAATTGGAGTGCCTTCCTGATCGTCCTCTCGCTCATATCGCCAGCGAATATAAACGTTATCTCCAGAAAAGGCAGAAATATCGAACAACTCCCAATTCCAATCAGTTGGCTCGTCGGGTTCAATAACACCAAGCTCTGTCCATGTTTCTGCACCATCAGTAGATATTTCGATGTAGGTTGCATCCGTGCCGGCCACCTTATCTCCATCGTCAATTATTGGGTCATTATTCCTCCACCAGAAAGAGATGTGATGGTTGGCTGGTATCTCCATGCGAGGGGTCATAAGAATAAACTCACCCCCTGTACCTGCTGGGCTGCATGTTGCAGAATGGCTCCCTGTGTAGCCATTGCTCTCGCTCGATTTATTCCAGCTTACCGGTGAAGAGGTATAGTACCAGTCGGTTAGTGACAAATCGCCGTACCAGCCTGGTGTCCATATCTCCTCATCCTCAAAACCTTGCGTATAAGGAAAATCGGAAATAACACGCTGGGTTTCGAAGGTGAAAACAGGGGACGCTGTTTGATCAGCAGCATTCTTTGCCACTACCCTCCAAAAGTATTCAGTTTTGGATTCTAGGCTTTCAGTAACAGCGTATGTATAGGTTCCGGGGTCAGTTACAGTGATATCTTCGGCAATTAATACTGACTCGTCCATATCGGTAACAAGCGTTTCGTTTGTGCCCAAGTATATGTCGTAAGTGTCGGTAAAATCGCCTAAGTCAATAATTAATTCAGTATCAACTTCTACTTTAATCTCATTATTCTCTGGAATCTCGTTCTGAGGGGTTTCTGGAACATCGCCACTTGCCTCATAGTAAAAACGGATATTGGGTAGTGAACTTGGATAAGGATTAGGGTATCCACTCTCTTCGGGGAAAGAGAGATCATTGCCATTCCCTTTGTTATCATCAATTTCTGATGTTGTTGAGTTGAAGTTAGGGTACTGGTAGTTAAAATCGCCATTCCTACTCTCCCAGTGAACAATTATATTACTTGAGCCATCGTACTCAAAATCCGTAATATCTATCTGGGTCCATCCATCAAAAGTAATATCACCATCAAAAACCAGCGTATAGCCGTTGCTTTCGGGCGACTCGTAGCTTGCATCAGCAAACTCATCGTCGTTGGTTAACTTTAAATAAATTTTTTGGTTGTTTGCTGTTTTAGGACCATTGTTGCAATTTAGGGCAATATGGGTAATGTCGTTACTGCCCAAATCAACCTGTGCTGGATAAATGGCAGAGTACCATGCGTTTGCCCACGCTCCATAAACCGGATACGAGGTTGGTACATCGCCTGAGCCAACCTGCACGTAGCTTTGCGCGCTAGCAGAAAAAGCCATTAATAAAGCTAATACTAAAGCATAAAGAATTCTCATAACTACTATCTATTTTGATTTATAATAATTTCGAACGGCAAGGTTAGTGCTAACGTATCTTAAATCTATAGGGGTTTGCCCCTATTTCTTAATATTTGCCAATTTATTTACGTATTTTTACAATTGAAAAACCAACCTTGTTTTTGGTTTTAACTATCTACGCTATAGATGTATATGAAACACATGGTTCAAATTAGCAGGCAACTTATTGTAGCATCAGTACTCGCTACTGGTGTTCTCATAAATTGTGGTAATGAAGCAAAGGCCAGCGACCATAATAAACTGAGCCCGAGAAATAAAATCGACTCATTAATTACACTTTCTTACAAACTCAATCAATCAGAACCGCAAGAAGCCATTCGAGCTGCCAAAGAAGCGATAAGACTTTCACAAGAGAATGGGGAAATATTACAAGTAGCTAAAAGCCGACTTAGCCTTGCTGCTACTTACAGGCAGCAACGAGATTTTATTAGAGTACTTAAAACCCTAAATCCGTTATTAGAGAACCTTACCGAACTGAATAACGATACACTTGCTAACGAGATTCTTGCCAATATAGGCATTGCTCATTTTCAGCTGGGGCATGATAACCTCTCTTTAAATACTTTTATAAAAGAGTTTGACAGGAAGGAATCAGACCAAGAAGTGGAAACCTTATCGAAAAGCCTAAAGAGCATTGGCAAGTTTTACCTTAATACAAAGCATTACGACCGCGCAGCAGATTTCTTCCGGAAGAGCATAAGCGTTGACTCCATGGCCAATGATAATGCGGGCGTTGGTAAATCCAATTTTTACCTTGGTAAAACGGCCTTCATGAAAAATGACACGGCTAAGGCTATTGAACTCTTTAAATTTGCCATACCCTTACTTTCAAAAACGGATAGATGCGAAACCTATACCTACTTGGCAAAAATATTTTTTGATATTGACAAGTCCATTTCAATGAAATACATTGATATGGCAAAACATCTTTTATCATCAGACGATGAATCAACCTACCAGCATGAATTAATGATACTGCAAGGAAAAATACTTGCTGCAGGAGATGACTTTGATAATGCAATGCTGAGTTTTCGAAAAGCAGAAAATTTAGCAGGTGAAAATGAGGAGGAACTAGCTAGAGGCTACCTTTTTATTGCCAAAAGAATGCTAAATAAGAATAAGGTTGATAATGCTTATGAATGCTTTTTAAAAGCATACAATACAGCAGGTACAATTTATAAACTAAAAAGTGAGGCTATACTGGGGATGGCCAGAATATTTAGCCTACAGGGCAGGAAAGATGAAGCCAATAAAAAACTATGGGAATATGTTAACCTTAGTGATAGTAGCTTGGCTGAGGTCATTAATGAAAACAGAGACGACCTAAAGAATCCACTCAGCAGCATAAACCTCGAAAGAAAGATTGATCTGTACCAAAAGGATACGAAAATACAGAGCCTAATCCTAGAAAGAGAGAAGGCTAAAAAAAGACACTTTATTATTTTAGTATCAGTACTAGTGCCCCTCCTGTTTTTTATCCTGGTCTTATATCGAGAAAGGACCATCTCCAATAAGAAACTTACCGATCAAAACAGACAGATTAACCAACAAATTGAGGAGCTTTCTGCAATAAACGAGCAGCTCAACCTGTCCAGAGAACAATTACAAAAAGCGAACAGCACAAAAGATAAGCTCTTCTCAATAATTGCTCACGATCTAAAAAGCCCGCTGGTTTCACTCAGAACGCTGCTTTTTTCACTGACCTCAAACACAGAAAATGTCACTAACGAACAAAACAATCAGCTTAGGTATATTGAAAGTACGCTAAATACAATTATTGAACTTTTAAACAACCTGCTTTTCTGGGCAATGTCGCAGAAAGACGAAACTTCGCTTAACCCTGAAGAGTTTGACGTGAAAGAAGCCGTAGAGACGGAACTTAAGCTGGCAAAAAACATAGCTCGTCAAAAAAGCATCGTTATTAGAACCGAGATACCTGACAACCTTACCGTGTCAACAGATAAAAACATGCTACTTTTTGTTTTGCGTAACCTGCTTTCAAATGCCATAAAATTTACCCCAGCAAACGGAACTATAGCTGTTAGTTTTTTTGAAGACAATGGCTACCTAACACTTAGAGTTAAAGATACCGGCGTGGGCATAGCTTCTGAAATGCAAGGCTCCATTTTTGATGTTGTTAGTTCCGGGAAAGAGGAGAGAAAAGAGGGTGAGGGAACCGGACTAGGATTAACCCTTTGCTCTGAATTTGCAAAAAAAATGGGAGGCACCTTAGCTGTAAAATCTGAGGTTAATAAAGGCAGCCTGTTTTCTCTAACAATCCCTGCAAAACTTTAACAAAAGATGGAAAAGAATAAAAGAATTGTTGTGGTAGATGATCATCCAATTTTTAGAATGGGTATTGTTTCTTTTTTATCATCTCTTAAGGGGTATGTGGTTATTGCAGAGGGAAGCAATGGGGAGGAAGCTCTGGCCCTTATAAAAAAACACAATCCTGATTATATTATACTTGATTTAGATATGCCCAAGGTTTCTGGGAAAACCGTAGTAGATAAAATTTTACATCAAAACCTACCTGTTAGAATAATTGTTCTTACTGCCCATACCGATCCCGTAGTGATTCATCAGCTTAAAGATTTAAAATGTGTTAGCATACTGTTTAAAGAGAGTGCCGTTCAGGAGCTTTCACGGTGCCTAACGAACATGGAAGAAGGTAAAGTATTTATTAGCCCCCTTTGTGTAAAATTTTTGGAAAGTACACACAAAGAAATTAGTGGTAAGCTAAAAACATTAAGTATGTTAAACGAGCTAACTAAAACAGAGCTTAAAATACTTTCCATGATCGCAAAACAACTTACTACCAACCAAATTGCGGAGAAACTTCACAACAGCCATAAAACCATTGAAAACCACAGGTCAAATATCTCTTTAAAACTAGGTCTTACAGGGGCAAACGCGCTCCTTCGCTTTGCCATTGATAATGATGAGATCATATCACAGGCAGCACCAAGCGAAGAATAAAAAAATCAGCCTGAATAGAAAATGGCTAAACAGGCTGACTCAAATTTATCTTGCTAGTAATTCTCATCGGGATACATATCATCCCACCAAGCACTCTCCCCTTTCAGGTGCTTTGCAAAGTACGCCAGTATGGTGTTTGTCCACTCAACCCTACGGCTGTACTTGTGAATATGATGATCTGCCCCATCAATCTGTATTAGCTCAACGGGCTTATCTAAGAGTTTAAGCGCGGTGTACATCTGTATGCTCTCTCCAACTGGAACATTGGTGTCATCGGTTCCATGCAAAAGGAGCAGAGGAGTGGTAACCTTATGGGCACTAAATAGCGGGCTTCGTTTAACGTATATATCCTTATTATTCCATGGAAAACTATTGGCGCTGGCCTCGGCACTGTATGAGTAGCCCCAGTATCCCTCTCCCCAGTAACTTGAGATAGAACTAATTCCTGCATGCGATATGGCAGCCGCAAAAATATCGGTTTGGGTGAGCAGGTACATGGTCATAAATCCACCGTACGATGCGCCCATACATCCAATTCTATCATTATCAACAAAACGATGCTCTTTACTAAATTGTTTGGTTCCTTCAATAATCTCGTTGGCGGTGGTTTCGCCCCATGCGTTTACATGAGCCGCAGAAAAATCCTGCCCAAAACCAATGGTGCCGCTGGGTTGCATAACCAACACAACAAAGTCGTTTGCAGCATAAAGCTCCTTTGGGTATCGGCCGCCAAAATCACGCCCAACAGGGGTTGTTCCACCGTAGTAGTAAACAATGGTTGGGTACTTTTTACTAGGATCAAAGTTGGGAGGTAAGTAGTACCGTGCATTAACTCTTTGCCCCTCGCTTGAGATGAACTCCCACTCTTTGGTATCGCCAAAATTAACATTCTTATAGTTCACCCTATCAGGGTCATCAATTAGGGATGATTTTTGCTTTTTAAGATCAATAAGGTACGCCTTAGGCCAAGAGTTCATTCCCGAACCAGAATAAACAGCCAGCTGCTTATCATGCGCAAAACTTAAGCTGCCAATCATATCCTGATTTAAGTCAATGCGGGTAAACTTCTTCCTACGTACATTATACTCGTATAGCGTATTCCTGTCCTCATCAACAGTATTTAGGTATATATTTTTGCTAATGGGGCACCAGTACGTACTTCTAACCGATGGTTTAAAGTCTAACGATATGGGGTTAACCTCACCCGATGCAATATCGTAGATATATGCCTGCATATCATATCCATTGGGTATCTTACCATCGCTAACGTTAACTCCCAAATCGCCAAATGCAAGAGGAGCACCTGTTGCAAGAAGTTTCTTCCCATCGGGCGAGTATGATACGCTGGCTCCGTACAGCTTGTTTGCCCAAAGCGTATCCAGTTTTCTATTAGTAAGATTAAACTGAACAAGCGTATGACGACGGTAGGGTCTTTCGGAGTAATCTTCGCTACTTATACTAATAAGGAGATTGGTTCCATCGGGGCTTACATCCTGTAACCAAGTTGATTTATTGCCCCAGGTAACTCGCTCATGCTTCCCCGATTCAATATGCCCAAGATAAAGGAACCTACGATCTCGCCAATTTGGCTGCCTGTCCTCCATGCTAAGAATCCTTCGTATGTCATCCTTGTTCTTCTCAGCCTCGTCCGTTACATAGTATGCAACATACTCCTCTGTTGGACTCCAGCTGTATGCTGCAATATCGTTTAATCCTTTAATTGCCTTGTATTCAGTCATTTTATCAAAGTCGAAAATCCAAATATCGCCAGTGGAGATATAAGACAACTTATTACCTTTAGGCATCCATTTTATTTGCGATACTTCAGACTGCCTGAATGATGCAATTACTTTTCTATCACTCAACCGAATAACTTTTCGATAGATAGAATTACGTTCCGTTTTTGTATCAACCTCATTTATTGTTATTAATGCCATGTCGCCGGCTGCTGATATGCTGCTGCTGGCCATTTTGGGGCCCTGTAACAGATGCTTTAGCATTTTGGGTTGATGAGCATTGGTGGTAGCAGTAACACCATCTGGTAAAAAGTCGCCCGATGGTTTTAAAAACACCTTAAATCTTGGCTTGTGTGAAAGCGTATCGATTAAAAGAACCTTAACAATCATGCAATGCTTTCCAGGTAATAGTTTCACCTCCTGTGAAACAACCGTGCCCTCCTCGTTTGCAGTGTACCTGCTGGAAATTTTGGACTCGCCAATATAAGTTTCAAAAGGTACTGTTGCCTCTACGCCAATGTTCCCTTTCCAAAAATTATCGGCCTCAATATAAGTTGACAGGTAAACAACCTGATGTTTTTCGTCAGGATTACTTAAATAAATTGAACTATCGCCCTCCACCTCTTTTTCTTTCCAAACAATGCCTGTTCCGTCAATTTTTGTACCCTTTTGGGGGTATAGCTGGTTTTGGTCAATTAAAGGCTGCTTTAGCAGTTCTGATAATTTGAAGGTTTGGCCTTTTACATTTTCAACAGAAGCCATAGCCGGTTCGTGAACATTTAATGGCCCAGCAATAAGCCATTTTTCAACCATCTCATCCTGAGCAAAACAAGTTGATAAATAGGTAGAAACGAGGAGAAGTAGTAGGATTATTCTTTTCATATTTTTTTTGATTTTGGGTTCATTTACCATTTATAGACTTGGAAAAATGCAATATGTTAAAAGGAATAGATCAATAAAAATGGTAAAATTTGCTGAAAACGCAAAAAACGATTAGTTTTGCAACCTAAATTTTGGCCCCGTAGTTCAATGGATAGAATAGCGGTTTCCTAAACCGTAGATCCAAGTTCGATTCTTGGCGGGGCTACT
>JBKHAH010000010.1:0-52130 GCA_046542995.1 Bacteroidales bacterium | reverse complement strand
TGACAGGCACGTATTCTAACCAACTGAACTACCGGACCAATATTTTAAAAAAGAACGTATTTCAAACTTTTTATTATTCATACGAGATGACATACATATTTTATGTTTATGCTTACTCTCTGAATTACTAAAAATCTTGTTTAAAAGAACGTGTCTCTGTTTTTGACGGTGCAAAGATATATCTTCTTTTAATATCTGCAATACTTTTTTAGAAAAAAATTAAAATTTAAACAAGCTAAAGTTCACATTGCCGTACTTTCTGGTTTCAGTATAGTGAGCATTTCCAGAGAAATCATGCTGACTTGAGTGTTCCAGAATAAGCCAACCATTGTTATTGAGCAGATTACGAGTAAAAACGATTTCAGGAATCTGATCAATGCCGCTTAAATCATATGGTGGATCGGCAAATATTATATCGAATTTTTTCTTACAACTTTTTAAATATTTAAAGGCATCCGCTCGTGTTGGTGTTATGTTTTCTATTCCCAGCTTACTAATAATGCTATTTATAAACCTGAAGTGCGAACTATTCATCTCAACAAGGTTGATGTTTTTGCATCCTCGAGAGGCAAATTCAAAACTTATGCTCCCGGTGCCTGAGAAAAGGTCAAGAACCGAAATCTCCTCAAAATGGAAACTATTGTTAAGAATATTGAATAGGCCTTCCTTGGCTATGTCAGTAGTTGGTCGCGCTTTAAAATTTTTAGGAGGAGAAAATATTCTCCCTTTGTAAGTACCGCTTACTATTCGCATAGTGTTTGGTTAAATAGACTTGCAAACTTACTTTGGTAGTTGTTTAGTAGGTAGCTAAAGTGGTTTTGTTGATTTTTAGAGACGGTAGAAACCTCTCCAAAAAATCTTTCAATCATTGCCAGTACCATATTAGATTTGCTATGGTAACCCATTGTTACAACCTTTGTTTTTGAGGTTTCTACACCCAAAGTATTACAAATATTAACCATATGGTACAATGTATCATCCACGTTCAAAGTATCTATACTTCCACAATGGAGGATTTTTTGGTCTTTAGATATAGTTATTACAGCAAACTTGCTATTGAATGAAATGGTTAAAACAGGAGCTCTCTCGTCAAGGAAGTTTATCAGGTGAAAATTCAAAGGAGGGTCACAGTATCCAATGATTCTCGACTTGCTCTGTACCCTTAACCATGATGTGATCAATGTTGAAGGCACATTATAAACACTCACCATGGATTCATGCCTTTCATTAAACCTAACCTCATCTAAATCATCAATTTGATGGCTTGCTGAAAGTAGGTTCTTTGCTTGTTCAGGATTAAAAAAATGTTTTGGGGCAAGGCAGAATGAAGGTGAAACATAGCAAAAAAGAACTCTTTTAAAAGAGTTGCCCATCCATTTGTAAGTATTAGCAATAAAAGAAACCTGCTGTATCCAATCATCTGATGAAACGGCACTCGAATTAAAAGGACAACTACCTAACCCGATAAAGAAATCTCGGGTTAGGTCCTTTATACAAAATGAAAATCCATTCAGAGACACCTGAATGGATAGTTCATATGATTCGGTACGGTCAGGATCAAAGGTCTCGTCAAAAAGTTCTAACTTTTGCATGTACTACCTAGTTTATCCTACTCCCAGTTACCTGCATGGTTTGTTGCTTCTGTAAGCGATCCAACCTGAAGGCCAGGGTATCTGTCAAGTTTCCTTCTTAAATCGTTAAGATTGATTATCAATTGACGATCAAGACCCTTGAGTATCACATCGTTGTGCGCCTTCGCTTCAAAAACTTTAACTTTCAAGCCAGAACCCGTTTCCAATTCTCCTGCACCAAGTTCAAACTTCTCACCACTAGTGTAAGGTACATATTGTAATGAGTCCACTGGGTACTCCTCAGGGAAGATACTGTCAAGCACGCTAATCGTTACAGTATCTCTGTAAACTTGTCCTTGGGCAACTGCTGCTGAATCATCCATTGATCCAATCTGTCTTACAACACGGAAAGAGTCATGCTTAACAAAATTAATAAGCGTATCAAAACTTCCTGTGAATTGTTCATATTCAGACCTATAGGCCAGTTGTGCTGTTCTAATGTCCTTAAGACGATTAATGGTCTTTTCGTACCTTTTATCTTTCTCGTTATTGAAGCGAATGGGGGTCATTACGCTTTCATAAATAAAGTACGCAAGAACGACTACAGCAACTAATAATAGAATTTGAAAAACCGTTTTCATTTCCCTAAATTTAGATTAAGTTTGCCTGCAAATTTATAAACATAATATTAATTTCAAGGCAACCTTACCAATTAATTCTAATAATTTGTGAAAAAAGAATTATTCCAAAAGAAATTTATTCATTCTTTAGGCTATGAATTAACAAAAAATCAGGAGGTTACGGCTGACTTACTTGCAGATTTTTTTACATCAAATGTTTCAAATCACGTATTTTTGTTAAAAGGGTATGCAGGAACTGGTAAAACTACCGTTATTGCTGCCACAGTTAAAAGTTTGCTTGCTAATGGGATTAAGGTTGTACTTCTTGCTCCAACAGGTAGAGCAGCAAAAGTAATTTCTGCCTATTCCGGTTACCCTGCCTTTACTATTCACAAATGGATTTACAGGAAGCAATCGCAAAAAGAAGGCGTTTCACGTTTTGTGTTGGATAAAAATAAAAGCAACAACACGGTATTTATTGTAGATGAGGCCTCCATGCTAAATAACTTTTCTGTAGAGAGCTCAACATTTGGTTCGGGCAGGCTGCTTGATGACCTGATACAGTTTGTTGACGATGGCTTGGATTGCCGGTTAATGCTTGTTGGCGATGAGGCTCAATTACCACCAGTAAGACTAGATATGAGCCCCGCCCTTAATACCCATGAACTTAAAAGCTATGGACTTGATGTTACTGACATCACGCTTACTCAGGTGGTACGTCAAGCAACCGATTCGGGTATACTTAGTAACGCTACCAGTCTTCGTAAAATGATTTCCGAGAATAACATTGAGATTCCTAAGTTTCAAACCATTGGTTTTGATGATATTATTAGGCTTTCAGGGGTCGATCTGGTAGAGGCTTTGGAAAGTAGTTACAGTAAGGTTGGTATTGATCAAACTATTGTAGTTAGCTACTCCAATAAGCGCGCCAATAAGTATAATCAGGGTATTAGGAATAGTATTTTATGGAGAGAGGAGGAGCTTTCGCAGGGCGATCTTCTAATGGTTGTTCGGAATAATTACCACTGGGTTGAGGATATCCCAGAGATCAACTTTATTGCTAATGGCGATGTTGTTGAGGTGATTAGGATTCATAAGATTAAGGAGTTACATGGGTTTCGCTTTGCCGAAGTAACCATAAGAATGCTCGACTACCAGCAGCAGGAATTTGATGTAACGCTTATGCTCGATACTCTTACTGTTGATGGTCCTACGCTTCCAGCAGAGAGCCAAAAAGCCCTATACGATAGCGTATCACAAGATTATGCTCACATCCAAAATAATCGCAATAGGTTAAAGAAAATCAAAGGTGATCCGTTTAACAATGCGCTGCAAATTAAGTTTGCGTATGCCGTAACATGCCATAAAGCGCAGGGTGGTCAGTGGAGGCATGTTTATATTGATCAGGGATTCTTTCGCGATGAGATGATAAGTAGGGAGTATTTAAGATGGTTATACACAGCGCTTACTCGTGCCACCGAGAAGGTTTACCTTGTAAATTTCGCAAAATCTTTCTTTAATAGTGAGGATAATTTCTTTTAACCAGATTTATTCAGCAATAATTTAGGGGATATTGAGAATTACGAAATGTCTAAGCATGTGTTGATTTTCCGTTATACAAGAAATTTTAACTAACGGTTACCATTAAGCATATCGATATAAGAAACCTAACGATACGATAATATTATTCTAATATAGGACGAGTTAAAAAAAATCCCTATTTTTATCGCTTAAACAACCTTAACGTCATGGAAAACAAGCGTAGCATTAGAAAAAAGATACTACTGTATATCCTATCAGTTTTCATCGTTTTTTACTTGGTATCAGTAGGTTATATTGTTGTTAACTCTCGCCAAACAATACTTAAAGAGACGAATGAGAAGATTGAACTCATAGCAGAAAACTCTGCTAGTGAGATAGAAAATTTTTTTGAAAAGAATCTTTCCATAACCCGAACGTTATCACAAGCATTTACTGTCTATCAGGATTTGCCACCTGAAATATGGCAGGAACTTTTCATTGAAATGTATTTACCAGTTATTAAAGCAAATCCTCATGTTTTTATAATTTGGGATAGCTGGGAGTATTCAGGCTTTAAAAAGAATTACACCAAAGATTTTGGGAGGTTGGTTAACATTGTTATGAGGGAGAATAATAGTTTTTCATTTCTTAAGCAGGAGAGAAGTATGGATGGCGACCCTGATTTGTATTTAGAATTTAAAACCTTGAATTCAGATGATATATGGGAGCCATATCTTGACGAACTTTCTACAGAAGGGTACGAAGCGCAACTTATGACAACAATCGCATCTCCTGTTCAAATTGAAGGGGAATACATGGGCCTTATTGGCCTTGATGTTGAACTTACTGCCCTTCAGGAGTTGGTAAACAAAGTTGAAACGGTTGAAGGTGGTTACGCCTTCCTTGTTTCGCACACAGGCATTATTGCTGCACACCCAGAAAGCGAACTAATATACAAGAATATTGATGACATTTTCCCAAGCGATTCAGAAGAACACAATATTCAGAAGCGTATTGAGAAAGGGGAGGAGTTTTCCTATATACGTTACGATGAGAATAATGGTAGCCACTTCATGTTTTACTCTCCTGTTAGCGTTGAGGGTGTGCCAAGAAACTGGTCAATAGGTATTTCAATACCACATAACCAGATCATGTCAGTTGCTAACAGGTCTCTATTCATTTCTCTAATTGTAGGAGGAGTGGCTTTAGTGGTAATAATTATTCTTTTAATCCTTGTTTCAAATAACCTTACCCGACCAATCATTAAAATTACAGGCTCTCTTAAAAAGATGGCGCTTGGAGAAATATCAAAAGATATGATTCTTGATATTGATTCTGGAGATGAGATACAGGAGATGTCCGAGGCATTCAATAAATCCATTGATGGGCTTAATAAGAAAACCTCATTTGCTCTGGATATTGGACAAGGGCAGCTAAATAGTGAGCTGGAGTTACTTGGAGAAGGTGACTTGCTGGGTAGGTCCTTAATTGATATGCGTAATAGTTTAAAGAAAGCTAAAGATGACGAGGAGAAGAGAAAGATTGAAGACAGCAAACGTACATGGATAAACGAAGGGCTTGCTAAATTTGCAGATTTACTCCGTCAAAATAACGATGATTTGGAGGTTCTGTCAAGCGAAATTATAAAGAATCTGGTTAAGTATATTGGCGCAAACCAAGCAGGATTATTCCTTCTAAACGAAGATGACAAGAACGATCCTCATTTTGAATTGGTGGCAGCATACGCATGGGATAGAGAGAAGTATGTGAACCGAAGGGTAGATATAGGAGAGGGGCTGGTTGGCGCTTGCGCCATGGAGAAAGAAACTACTCAGCTAACTGAAGTGCCCGAAGATTACGTGTTTATTACATCTGGGCTTGGTAAAGCCACACCCCGGTACGTAATTCTCATACCATTGAAACATGAGGAGAAGGTACTTGGTGTAATTGAAATGGCTGCTTTTAAGATTCTTGAGCAGTTTGAGGTTGATTTTCTTGAAAGAGTGGCCCAGAGTATCGCTTCATCCATCCTGTCTGTTAGAATAAACGATAAAACCAAATATTTGCTAGAGCAGTCGCAGCAACAGGCAGAGGAGATGCTTGCTCAGGAGGAGGAGATGCGACAGAACATGGAGGAGTTGCAGGCTACACAAGAGGAGATGAGCCGGAAAGCCAAGGAGCAGCAGCAGAAAGAAGAGGATATAAAGAAAGAGTATGAGCAGGAAATTGAGAGGTTAAAAAGTGAGATAGCGAAGCTGAAAGCGAAGGGAAAAAAATAATGATACTTTTCCTACTTATTTTGAAGGTGCTTCTTTTCTGAGGCACCTTTTTTTATGCACAAAATACTTTTGATTGATTGCCAAGGGGCAAACATTTTGTTTTATAATCTGTTTAGTCCTTAAAGTAGTATAGCATGAAATTTTTATTACTGATCGCAGGGATGTTTATTTTGAATTATAATGCAATGTCCTTGCCTACAGAAAATACAAGCATGATGAAAACAAATAGTTATGAAACAGCCACTCTAGGCGCAGGTTGCTTCTGGTGCGTAGAGGCAATCTTTTCAAGATTAAAAGGTGTTAAGGATGTTTATTCAGGTTACTCGGGCGGTAAAATACCAAATCCTACCTACCGTGAGGTTTGCTCAGGATTAACTGGTCATGCAGAGGTTGTACAAATAGAATTTAACCCTAACGAGATTAGCTACGCTAAGATACTTGAGGTATTCTTTAAAACCCACAATCCAACCATGTTGAATCGTCAGGGAGCCGATGTAGGGACACAGTATCGCTCTGTAATATTTTACCATACCGATGAACAAAAGCATATAGCCCATGAGGTGAAATCAATGCTTGATGAGGCTGCCATTTGGAACGATCCCATTGTAACGGAAATAGCCCCATATACAAACTTTTACAAGGCTGAGGATCAGCACCAGAATTACTTGGAGAACAATAGAAAGCAACCATACTGCCAAATGGTTATTCTTCCAAAAATTGATAAATTTGAGAAGCTTTTTCAGGAGTACATAACTAATTAAGGCTTTTAATGATTGACTGTTAACTATTGACATTCTTGCAAAAAAAAATATTGTACCTAACCTTAAGGCTGTTCAAAGCACAATTATTAGATGTTAAATAAAAATATCTTAGCATGAAATACCGATTTGTTAGGTATAACATAAGCTAACTTTTCTTAAGTCGTTCCCTAACATATTGCACCCAAGGCAAAACTTTATATCTTTGCCCGCCATAATTTAATAATATCTGAATGAAGTTAACACGATTATTATTCTTGGCTGTACTTGTAATTGGCATATCGTCATGTTTTCCAACAAGACAAATTGAGCAGCTAACCAGCACTGCAAAAAGTGAAATTGAAGCTGGCAATACCGAGGAGGGCCTTGCTGCATACGAGGAAATAATTGCAATAACCAAGGGAAAAGGTAAGAAGGTAGATAGTGAGATTTACCTTAATGCAGGTTTAGCATCATGGGATCTTGGTGACATTCCCAAAGCGATTGATTATCTGGAGAAGGCAAAAGCAAAGGATAAACATACGCCAAAAATGTATTACGTGCTTTCGAAGGCATATCTTAAGATTGACAATCTTTCATTAGAAATAAAGAATCTGGAGTATTACACCGAGAAATTTCCCGAGGCAAATGATATAAACGAGATCAATAATAACTTGTT
This sequence comes from Bacteroidales bacterium, assembly GCA_046542995.1. Lineage (GTDB taxonomy): Bacteria > Bacteroidota > Bacteroidia > Bacteroidales > Tenuifilaceae > Perlabentimonas. The sequence continues at coordinate 44,723 of JBKHAH010000010.1, read as the reverse complement.
CATTGCTTACGTAAAAAGCACCAATTGGCAATTAGCTCAGGCGTTGTGGCCCAAACTTAAACAGGAGTATAAGGAGCAGACCAAAACTCTTATAGCGTACCTTACCTTACTTGATGAGCTTGAGAAAACTGAAAAGGCTGTTAAGGTCGCGAAACAACTATTGTCCAAAGATTCTAACAATACGCAGGCATTGGAGGTTTTGGCTCAGACCTACTATAGAAGGGCAGAGGATAGCTATCAGAAGGAGATGCGTGCTTATGAGCAGAATAGAACCAATCGTCAGTACCGACAACTACTAAAGGCGCTCGATGTTATTAATGAGAATTTTAAAACGGCAAGAGATTATTTTGAACGCCTTTACAAACTCGATCCAAAGCCACGCTATGCAACGTATTTGGGTAATATTTACACCAGATTTGACAACAAGCAGAAGGCGGGTTACTACTACCAAAAAGCAAAAGAGTAGTGGTTTAACAAACTAAAAGAAGGCATCTTTGCCGGGGTAGCCATACTTTTCCTTTGCAATATTTTCTGGGAAAACGAAGTATTGTACTGTTGCCTCAGCGCATAGTTCATTTTTATTGTTGTATAGTTGAGTTTTAATATCCGCAAGCTTCTTCTCGTGCTTTTCAACCTGCGCCTTAACTTTTAAGGGGCCATCTGTTATAAACGTAGGCTTACGATATCTAACATGCATCTGCGAGGTGACTCCCCCGGTACCAATAATAGAGTAAACTACCCAGCTGGCAATTTCGTCCATTAATGTAGCCTGTATGCCACCATGCACCACGTTTTTATATCCCTGAAATAGTGGCTGTGGATTCCATTCTGTTGTTAAAATTCCATTTTCCTCATCTAAATAGAACTCAAGTTGAAAACCAATGGGGTTACTTGGTGAGCAACCAATGCAGCTAAATTCTTCGGAAGTAGTAAAAGGATTTTTTAATTTTTTCATGAATCTAAATTTTATGCAATGATAGTTTTTTTTGGCTGAACTGGCAACACTCCGCTTTTTGCACCCCCATTTGATAAAGAGGATGAAAATCAGTTTAGCTATAATTGTATAATACAATATAGTTTTCTACGGATTGCACTGGCAGCGTTTAAGGTGGATATTACACTCTATGCAACATTTTTAGCTAAACAGCGTTTAAAACAAACGTATTGTTTCTTTTTATAGTATCCATAATAAAATCAGTATCCATGAGTAAAGATCCTGTTAAAACCAAGCAAAAAATTGTAAGTGCTGCAACAGAACTCTTCCTCGAGAAGGGTGTCGATAGGGTTGGAGTACGAGAGATTGCTACGAAGGCTGGCATAAACCTGTCGCTAATGAACTATTATTTTCAAACCAAAGAGAAACTTTTTGAAACCATTTTTGACAGGCTTCTGAAGGATAAAGCAACCATGGTTAGAGATATTCTTGAGTCAGATTTATCCATTGAAGAGAAGATAAGAGCCTATACAAGCACCTATATCGATATAATAATTGATAAACCCATACTGGTTTCGTTTGCCCTATCGGTTATACATAGAAATCCTGAGAAGATAAAATCTATGGGGGCTATTTTGGCACTTTATAATTCGGAGAAATTTTGTAATCAAATAATTGCTGAATCTAAGCAAGGAAAAGTAAAGATGGTTGACCCAGAGCAGCTTTACATTAGCCTTATTTCGTTAATACTTTTCCCTTTTGCCATAAAAGAACTAATTATTCATAGGAACAACTTTACCCAGGAGCAATACCAGCAATTTGTTAACGAAAGGAAGGAGCATATAATTGAGATGCTTCTTAACTATCTGAAACCATAGCCTTTTTTTGTTTTTGTTTGTAACTGCTATTTAAGGTTCTTATTCTATAAAATGTAATTCTCATAAACTTGTAGTAGGGCGATGATGTGGTTAATTCATAGTTTCTGGTTTAGGAGAACCATGCATGTGGTTTTTATGTTGCTGGCGCTCCACCAGAACCTATATGTTGCCGCAAGTAATAATAATGATGATGAAGTTGTTTTTTATGTAGTGCAAGAGTCATGGCATACTGGTATAATTCTCAAAACCTCATCAGTACCTGATACTCTGTGGCCTAACGCCAAAGATTTTTCTAATTACAATTTTATTGATATAGGTTGGGGCGATGAAAAGTTTTATCAAATACCAGGGATAAGCATCCCGCTTGCAATTAGGGCTGTGCTTTTGCCAACCTCTTCAGTTTTCAGGGTGCATGGGTTTAACTCTAGCCCATTAAAGTATTATGGTTATGCCACTCTTTTTAAAATCGAGGCTTCACCTGAACGTTTTCAAAATTTGGTGTCTTTTATAGTCAGTAGTTTTAAGGTTGATGTAGATGGTAATCTTATTCAATCCGATCAAAAAGGCTTCTATAAGGCAAAAAGGTCTTACCATTTATTCAGAACTTGTAACACTTGGGTTGGTTTAGGCTTGAAAACTAGCGGATATCCAATAGAATCATGCTTTTTACTAACTCGTAAGCAATTGATAAGGAGGTTAAATCGTATTGAGAGCAACTCCGTAAAAAGAATTTTTTAACGTTTCAGAAAATTTATTTGGTAAATTTTGGCTTCACGGAATGATGCATCGATTTTAAGAAATCTCCTTCTCTATCAGGTAGCTATTCCTGTCGGCTGAGCTTCTCGAGACTAGCTCGCCAAGAAATCCTGCAACAAATAGTTGAACCCCAATTATAGCCATTACCAGGGCAATGTAAAACAATGGCTGGTCGGTTACAGCCCTGTAATGCAACTGGTTAAATTGTGCGTAGAGCTTACTGGCAACAATCCAAATAGTAATAAAGCCGCCAAGAACAAACATTAAAGTTCCTAATGTGCCAAACAGGTGCATTGGCTTTTTCCCAAAACGGCTCACGAAAATTACGGTGAAAAGATCTAAAAAACCGTTAATAAACCTTTCAAAACCAAATTTTGTTACGCCGTATTTTCGCTCCTGGTGCTGAACTACTTTTTCACCAATTCTATTAAATCCAGCTTGCTTGGCAAGAACAGGAATATATCGATGCATCTCTCCAAATATCTCAATGCTCTTAATCACATCACGCTTATATGCCTTTAGCCCACAGTTAAAGTCGTGCAGTTTAATTCCTGTAAAAATCCGTACCGTTTTATTAAAAAATTTGCTTGGGATGGTTTTTGAAAGCGGGTCGTACCTTTTCTTTTTCCAGCCAGAAACAAGATGAAGCCCCTGCTCGTTAATCATCCTGTACATCTCGGGAATCTCTTCAGGGCTATCCTGTAGGTCTGCATCCATGGTAACTACCACATCGCCTTTGGCTGCCTGAAAACCTGTATGCAAAGCGGCGGATTTGCCGTAGTTTCGTCTGAATTTTATGCCGCGAACAGCTGGGTTCTCCTTATTTAATGCCTCAACAACGCTCCAGCTTGAGTCGTTGCTTCCATCATCAACAAGTATTACTTCAAAGGTAAACCTCTCCCTGTCCATTACCTGTTTAATCCAGGCAACTAATTCTGGGAGAGATTCTTCTTCATTGTATAGTGGAACTATTACAGAAATATCCATGCTTTGCTACTAGCTTTCTTCAAAAGGGTTGGTTGTTTTGGTTCTTATAATTGCAGCGGTAATAAATCCAATTATTGAGAACCAAAGCGTATTTAATAGAACCGATTTAATGTATAAAGCAAAGTTGTAGGTTTTGTCTGCTTGCGCCTCAATACCTTCTATGGTTTCCATTATCTGATCGTCGGGGATTCCTTTTTCATACATAAAATTATACATCCAATCTATCTGTGCGCTAATAAACCTGTCAATATATTCAGGATCAATAACTAAATTCTGAAGGAATTCATATGCAGAAATTAGGATTGATGCAAAAAAACCCAAGAGCACGGCAACCAGAAATCCATTCCAGTAGCTTATCCTGTTGCCAAATACATCTTTTTTAATAATTTTACTAAAATACCATAAGCCTAAAAAATAGATGATTCCACTGACTAAAAGTAATACCATAGGTTTTAAAATGCCAACGGGCATTATATTAAGGAGGTAAAGAATAAGTGAGTATATTACAACAATTACACCCAGAGCAAAACCGTAGGTCATTGTGGATCTTAATGTTTCTTGTATGTTTCTATCCATTTTCGTAGTTTTTTGTTATTTATTTAGCAAAGATATTAGAAATTCTTATATCGTCTTTTATTATGGGTAATAAAAATTTGTTCTTGATATCGTGTTAAAGGTTTTTAATTGATTGAGAGATGAAAAATTCCTGAGATAGATTAAAATTTAAATAAAATCAACTATTATTTTGAAGAGTTAATAACTTGTAGCTATCTTTGTGGCGTGGGTAGGTCTTACACGACCAGCTCCTGCTGAACTCCCCCAGGACCGGAAGGTAGCAAGGGTAGGCGGTTGTAGCGGTGCGATGTAAGTAGCTTACCCACTCTTTTTTTATGCTAGTTAAAGAATTTCCCCACTTTGTTTATTGCTGAAGGTAAAGCAAAAACAACCACCCTGTCGTATGCTTTTATCTCTGTGCTTCCTTTTGCTATGTAACTTTCGTTGCCTCGCACTACGCCTCCAACAATAGCATCTTTTGGAAAATCAATTTCTTTTAGTTTCCCTTTGGTAACGCGTGAGTTTGGTTTTACAATAAATTCAAGCACCTCGGCATCGCTACCAGTAAAGCATTTAATATCGGAAACCTCGGTACTCATGGTGTGCCTAAAAATTCTACTGGCAGCAAGCAACTTCTTGTTTATTACCGTATCTATACCCATGCTCTCTGCCAACTTTATATAATCGAGATTCTCAACCTCGGCAATAATCTTCTTAACCCCCATTTTTTTTGCTGCTAGCGAAACCAGTATGTTCGTTTCCGAATCACCAGTAACTGCTACAAATGCATCCATATATTGCAATCCTTCCTGCAAAAGTAACTCTGTATCTCTTCCATCGCCCTGAATAACCAATGCATCCTTAAAATAATTAGCCAGCCTGACGCTTTCTTGCTTGTCATGTTCGATTATTTTAACATTGGCGTTCTTTTCAAGTTCCTTGGCGATACTAACACCAATTCTACCTCCACCTAAAATCATAAGGTTATGAACATGAATATTCTTCTTGCCAGAGTACTTTAACATTTCTTTAATACCTCGCTGGTTAGATATAACAAATACCATGTCATTAACCTTAAATTGATCGTTGCCGCGGGGTATTATGGTTTCGCCATCTCTTGTAATGGCAACTGCTCTAAATTCCAGATTACTATTGTCTTTTGTGGCTTGAAGCAGGGTTTGCTCAATAACTGGCGCATCCTCCTCAAGAATAAATGCTGCCAATGATAGCTTTCCGCCAGAAAAATCAACAAACTCTGTGGAGCTGGTTTGCCCTAGTAGGTCAATAACCTCTTTTGCTGCAAGTTTTTCAGGATAGATTAACGAGTCGACACCCAGGTGAAGAAAAATATCCTTATTGTTAGGAAGTAAGTACTCGCTGTTATCTATGCGAGCTATCACCTTTTTAGCGCCCAGCCGTTTAGCCAAAGCTGCGCTTAATATATTGGTATTCTCTGAACTGGTAACAGCCACAAAGAGGTCTGCCTTTTTAATGTTTGCTTCTTTAAGCACCGACATGGACGTGGCAGGCCCTTCAACTACTAATAGATCTGAACTGGTTGAAAGAAGTGCTAACTTTTCTGTGTCAGTATCAATTACTATAATGTCGTGGTACTCATTGGAGAGCATTTTGGCTAGGTGTGTGCCAACCTCCCCTGCGCCCGCAATTATTATGTTCATAAAACAAATCGATTGTTCGGTAAATACGCCTTAAAAAAGTATGCCCAAATGTACATGAATTATCAAAAGAAAAGCAAAAAAGTTTCCTTATTCTATGTGAATTTTATGAATAGCACCATTAACTATCTAGTGAAAAGTTATCGGCATCTAACAGCACAGGGAATTCTTTTCTAAATAAATCAAGTGATTCCTTGTTAAGGGTGCCTGTAATAACCTTTTCCTGTCCAGGTAATGCTTCGCTTATTGTTTCCCCTAGTGCGTTAAGCAGTACGCTATCGCCAGTATAGTATATGTCCATTCCGCTGGTTCCAACCCTGTTCGATGCGGCTACGTAGCACTGATTTTCCATGGCTCTTGCCCTTAGTAGCGTAGTCCATATATCACGGCGTTCTGCCGGAAAGTTGGCAACGTTTATCATCAAATCGTAATCACCTCTGTTCCTGCTCCAAACAGGAAATCTAACATCGTAGCAGATTTGTGGAAGAATGCGCCAGCTCAGGTACTCTATAACTAATCTTGATTGGCCACATGTATATTTTTTATTCTCATTTGCGAATGTAAAAAGATGGCGCTTATCGTATTTAAAGGTTTTACCTTCAGGTGTTACAAAAAGGAATCGATTATAGAAATTTCCTTTATCTTCAATGATAATGCTGCCGCATATTGCAAAACCCTTCTCTTTTGCAAACTTTTGCATCCAGAGTGTAGTTGCTCCATTTACCGGCTCTGCCAATTCTTTGGCGTTCATTGAAAAACCGGTTGTAAACATTTCAGGAAGAACAACAATATGCGGTTTACAATCAATTTCCTTAAGAATTTTTGAGAAATTCGAACGGTTTTCCTCTATGTTTTCCCATGCCAAATCTGCCTGTACTATCGATACCTTAAGTTCTTTTGTCATAGTTATTAGTTAAGTTTTACAAATATACAAATCTATACTTTAACTGCTAGTTTGATTTATGAATGAGTGTTGTATAATTTCGTTTTGTGTTATAAGACCTTCATACAGATGTGTTTTATTCACCTAATTTAGAGTATTGTATTTAATTTTTTAAAAATAACTAAAAGATTAGTTGGTAAACTAAAGAATTAGTTATATTTTTGTTAAATAAAATTTAAAGTATGAAGGAACTAACAAGAGCAGAGGAGCAGGTAATGCAGTTGCTATGGAGGCTAGATAAAGCGTTTGTTAAGGATATTATGGAGCTGATGCCAGAACCAAAACCTGCTTACAACACTGTTTCTACAATAGTAAGAATATTAGAAAAGAAGGGTTTTGTTGGGCATAATGCCTACGGGAAAACGCATGAATACTATCCGCTAGTCAGTAAAAAGGAATACACGGGTACCTTCCTAAAAAGTTTCATAAAAAACTATTTTGGAAACTCATATAGACAGATGGTTTCATTCTTTGCAAAGGAAGAAAACTTGTCTGTTAAAGAGATGGAGGATATTATTGGCTTACTATCAAACGAATTAAAAAATCAGAAAAAGAATGATGACAGCTAGCTTGGTTGAACTCGCTCTTAAAATGAGCATAATAATGATAGTGGTTTGGTTCCTTTGGATCTTCCTCCTTAGTAAAGTTCGCCGATTCTCCTTAGTACGTCTTTATTTGCTAGGGGGCATCCTGTTTTCTTGTGTGGTACCTTTAGTACTACCAATGCTTCAGGTCAATGAGATTATATCTGCCCCAAATCTTGGGGTTAATCTAAGTCTTAGCATTCCGGGCATTGAAATAACACCTAACGCCAATACCATAACTTGGCCTAATATTTTAATGGCAATATACCTTTCTATTTCAGCAGCGTTCTTTTTACGTTTTCTGGTTCAGCTTTTCAGAATATCCAGCCTTGTTAACGCAGGCAAAAAAAAGAAGGTTAAAGGGCTGATACTGGTTGAACATACCAAGAATATTCCTCCATTCTCTTTTTTAAATTTCTGCTTTATAAATCCAAAGTCAATACCTGATGATAAGATAGAGGGAATCATTTTGCACGAACGAGCACACTCTAACCATCTCCATTCGGTTGATATGATAATAATGGAGATTATTGGAGTATTCCTTTGGTTCAATCCGTTTTTCTGGCTTCTTCGCAAGGCTTTAGTTGAGGTGCATGAGTATCAAGCGGATAACGGAGTAATTCAATCAAAAACTGATCCTTACGCGTACTTGGATACCATAGTTTCTGTTGCCTTTAATGGGGTAGCGCTCCCTGTTGGCAATAATTTTAACAAATCATTAACCCTAAAACGTTTAGCTATGATTAATTTAAAAAAGAAGAACAAGGGTGCTATCCTTAAATTGGCTATTGCCCTTGCTATTGCTACTCCATTTACTCTTATTATTTCTTGCTCAAAGGATGAACCTTTAAAGCCTAAACAAAGTGACGAGTTTGCTATAGAGCAAAGAAAGGGGTCTGAAACGACAACTAGTACTACTGCTGACACCAAAAATGACACTGACATTGAGAAGGAAGTATTTGTTGTGGTGGAAGATATGCCTCTTTTTAACGGCCAACCTCACGAAGCATTCCGCGAATTTATAGGTAAGAACCTAATATATCCTGAGGAAGCTGCCAAGAAAGGAATAGAAGGCAGAGTGTTTGTTAGCTTTATTGTTGAGGCAGATGGTGAGGTTACAAGCGTAAAAATTGTTAGGGGAGCGCATCCTTTGCTCGATGCCGCAGCTGTCAGGGTGGTTGAGTTAAGCCCTAAATGGACTCCCGGTATGCAAAAAGGAACACCAGTAAGAACCACTTTCACTTTTCCCATTACATTTAATTTAAAATAGCTTTTAATGAGCAGGTATCATGAGGGTGCCTAAATGTAATATTCTCGTCATTGCGAATGAAGTGAAGCAATCTTAATCAAATGTATAACAGCACACTGCTTCGTTTTTTCCTCGTATGCCTGCCTGACGAGCGCAAAGCTGGCAGGTTTACCTGACATTTTTGGCAGGCAATGATGCTTCTGATACTTTTAGGCACCTTCATGGTAGATACAATTAAATCAAATATTGCAGAAAACACGATTTCTTGTTTTAAAAAAATCAACCAAAATAATTATGTTTTATTCTCGGTTTATATTAATTGGATTGCTGATTGCTGCATGGAGCGTATCATTCACTCAAGACAACAACAACCTTTTTTATGCAGAGAGCCTTAATCAAGAGCAGCTGATTGATAATTTAAAAGATAACCTCAGAAAGGATAGCAGCAACATAGCTAGCTGGTTGATGCTGGGAAATGCATGGGAGAAGACTTTTCAGTTTGACAGCGCCGCTACTGCTTATCAAAGGGCTGTAGATATTGATAGTATATGCATACGTTGCAAGCAACTGCTAGCTAGTACAATGTCGGCAAGGGGTATGGTTACAAAAGCAATAAATATTTATGAAGATGCGCTGACGCTCGACTCGTCAAATACTGTTCTTAGGTCACAGTATGCACGACTACTTAAAAAGGAGAACCGATTTAATGAGGCGTTTAATCAGTTCCGCACATTAATAAAGACCGACAGCACAAATTATTATATATGGGAGCAGATTGGCGATTGTGCTATGAAAATAGATAGCGGCTCAACAGCTATTCTAGCCTACATGCATTCTTTTGAGCTTAATCCCGCAAATATGCCTTTGGCAGTAAAGTTAATAAATGGATACATAAACTCAGGTGTACCTTCTGTATGGATTAAACCTTATGCTGAGAGGGCCTACCAAAACGATTCAACTTACATTCCGCTTATCAGGTCAAGGGGTTATCTTGAGTTTTTAGATGAAGATTATAAAATGGCCGAACATTGGTTTAATAAATCTTATGCCAAGGGTGACAGCTCACGTTTTACTAAAAAATTCTTGGGTATATCATTGTTTCACAACGGAATGTATGGTAGTTCTGCCGATTATCTGGAGAAAGCGTTTGGTTTAGACTCAACTGATAAGGTAATGAACTTTGTTCTTGCAAGTGCATTGCAGAAAATTGGCGATAGGCAAAAATCAATTGATATTCTGAATCTAACCGAAAAGCTTATTACTCCATGTCCTGAGGAGCTGGGCATGCTATATGCTTCGCGGGGAAATGCATACAGCATTGGGCAGCAGTATGCTCAGGCTATTGAGCAGTACAAAAGGGCCATTGAGCTTAACCCCCAAAAACTTACGTACTATTACGATATTGGCCAATGTTACTTTAACGCAAAAAACTATCAGCGTGCGCAGGATCGATTGAACCAGTATCTCGATTTATATGCAGACAGGAACCCTGAAGCCTTCGCAAAATCTGGGAGAGCACGATACGTGCAGCGCCTGCTTAAAAAAATTGACGAGGAGCTGTTCTTTGCCGAATGATTGGGAATTTTTAGTATGGTTGTTTTTTAGGTTATTATTTTTAGATACGTTAATAATTCGTTAATCACAAGATTTGGTTTTTTTTGTTTCTTTGCATTGAATAAATACTACATTATGAAGCAAACAAAAACCATTGCGCTGGTTGCGCACGATAACAGGAAAACTGATATGGTGGAGTGGGTAGAGTGGAACTGGCAAAAGCTCCTTCGTCATAGGCTTGTATGTACAGGAACAACTGGCAAGCTGGTTGAAGAAACCCTATCCAAACTTCATGGCAGGGAGATAAAGAGTCTGGAATCGATAAGGTTGCTAAAATCTGGACCCCTGGGCGGCGATCAGCAATTAGGTGCGCTTATTGCCGAGGGCGAAGTTGATATCCTTATTTTTTTCTGGGATCCAATGCAGCCACAGCCTCACGATGTTGATGTGAAGGCACTGCTCAGAATAGCAAGCGTTTACAATATCCCCACAGCCACTAATAGGTCAACTGCCGACTTTATAATTGATTCGCCTTTGCTTGATCATGTTTACAGGCCAATCATTAAAGATTATGATGATTATATAAGCAGGGAACTCGAGCTGTAAGGCAATCTTCGATGGAAGCCCTAAGCCGTTTTCAACTTTTTCTTAATTTGGTTTATTGTCCAGTTAATTCGCTTGGCGTAGTATGGGCTAGCCATTAATGACAGAAACTCTTTAATGTCATCCAGTTTAGGTAGCGCTTCTTCACCAATGTCAATTATTGTGTCAATAATTCGCTCAGTTTCCTTGGCATGCGAGGTGACAAAAAAGCGTTCAAGCAGATGCTCCATGGCGAGTTCCCCGTATTCAGGAACAAGGTGGTAATCGTTATTAAGAATATGCAGTACTACTTGACATGTTTCATTTGCTGGAAGAAAATGCGGATATTCGTCTCTAAGCCTTTTTGCTGCTTGCAATCTTATAAGAAGATTCTGATCAAGAAGCAGCTCCGATAGCTCCTGCTCATTAAGAGTGTCAATTTTCTGAATGGTATCCTTATCTAGTGAATTTTTTGGTTCTTCCTTCTTTTTTAAAAAAACCTGAGCTTTACGGAGTAAACTGCCATTGGCAGTAAGCAGCACAACAACCGGTACTCCACCATGGTAAAAATAGATATCGGAAACTTGCAATGGTAAATTCTTGTAAGCGGGTATATCCGAAGGTTTTAACCACCAATACTCGTTCAGAACATCAGGGAAACTTTTCCTTGCCTGAAAACGTGCCATCTCCAAATCTTCTCCAGTTCGAATCTCAAGAATGTCCCCTTTTTGGAAGCGGGTTGAGTATCGAAAAGTAAAAAATTCATTCTTTCTATGGTCTCTCGAACCAACTGGTAATTCCATGGTCACGGATTGGTTGTTAATTTTCAACATTTAAAGATAGCAAAAGTTTAATTTGTTAAAAAAATATATTTTCCAATAAAGTTAAACTGCTATAAATTAGGTTAAATGTAAATATAAAAAAACCGTTTTATTAATCAACACAAGATACAATAAGGAAGTAAAATAGAAAAATTTATGCAGATATATTTTCCATTCAGTTTTGTATTATTTATAGAACCCAAATGAATATTGGTTTCTAGAGCATGGGTTAAGTTTGTATTAGCTTATTGGGAATTTTTCTAATTGCTGGTAATAATGGATTTTTTAATATCTAGGTGGGGATTGACTACTAATATTAATCCAGGAATATAATTCATTTATGAGTATGTTTATTCGTATTCTAGACGAGAACTTTCCTATATACAAAAAGACCAGCCATTGCGACTGGTCTTTGTAAGTGACTCCGCCAGGATTCAAACCTGGAACCTCCTGATCCGTAGTCAGGTGCTCTATTCAGTTAAGCTACGGAGCCAAATGCGGGTGCAAATATAAGGTTTTTTTCTTAAAATTAATGAGGCTGCCAGGAAAAATCCCCCTTAAAGGGGGACATTTTCTATTTGTTTTCCAGTCTAACAACTTTCTCCTTAATTCTAGCTTTTTTACCTGTTAGCTTCCTTAGGTAGAAAATTCTAGCTCTACGTACTTTACCCGTTTTATTAACATCAATTTTCTCAATAAAAGGAGAGTATAGAGGGAATATACGCTCAATTCCAATACCGCTTGAAATTTTCCTAACGGTAAAAGTTTCGGTTACTCCACCCCCTTTGCGTTGTATCACAACACCCCTGAAGTTCTGAATCCTTTCTTTGCTCCCCTCTTTAATTTTGTAGTGTACGGTTACAGTATCACCACTTTTAAACTCAGGATGTTCCTGTTTTACCTCAAATGCCTGCTCGGCAACTTTAATAAGATCCATTGCTATGTTTTTTTAGTTTGTTCCACTTCACGTAATATTATCAAGACTAACTTTTTTATGACAAGAGATTACGTGGAAAAAATGTGACCGCAAAAGTATAAAATTTATTTTGAAATTGAGCGCATTAATAAAAAAAACTGCCCTTTGTAAGAGCAGTTTTTTTATTTTTAGTCATCGGAAGGCATAAGGAGTTTATCCTTTGTAGCATCAATAACCATTTCTTTCCACCAGTCTGGATACTCAGGGTTTTCAGGGCTAGCGGGGGTTGCATTATGCTCATTCCATAAGAACTCTCCCCCTTTCTCCTGCTTAATGTTGCCATCAATGTACTTAACTAGTAAAAACTCAAAAAGTTTTTGCCAGCGTGCAACAAGTGCGTCTGCAGTTTTAACTGAATATTCTGTTACAAATTCTACGGCATCGTCAGGATTCTCTTCGTAAAGTTCAAGGGCAGTTTTATCCACGCTGGGAGTCATCATTGCATAGTAATCCTCAAGCTGCTTTTGCACCTTTATAACATCTTTACTCATTTTGTCATATCTTAGGTATGTGAAGTTTGCCACTTTGTTAAATACCCAGAAAGCAGCATCGACAGAGTAAGTTAGCATATCTCCATTGCCTACAGCATATGAATGAGGTATTCTTTTTGTCCCACAGTAAATTGGGGTATAAACCGATGTGGCTGCATCATCAACACCAAACCAAAGTATGCCACCAATTGGGTTGGGTAACCATTCCCTGCTTTGGGTTACAAAAGAGAATCCGGTTTGTTGAGTAGCGGTAGCTCTTTCGTTTACATAAGTTTCGTCTTCGTACTCCCATGTAAGCGGGCGCCAGCGGTAGGGTAGGCCATGAGGACCAGCGCCTGGGTCTTTACTCATATCGAGTTCAGTTCCTTCAAGATGATCGCGCATATAATTCATTAGGTCCTGGGCGGATAGTTTCTTCTCAGGCTTAATCCACAGCGGCATCCTGTTTGTAAGATCATGCCCCTTTGCATATTCAAAATGTTCCCACATGCTCTTATCAATCTCTTTAAAGAAGGACCAAACCCTGACCTCGCAGAAACGTGCTGCTCCAAAATCAAGCGGAGCATAAACGTCAGAAAAGCTAAAATCAGTACCATCACCCTCGTAGTATCCTTTATCGCGGGCAAAATCAACAACATCGTGAGCATAAACTACAGAAACCTCAGGGTCAAAAATCTTACTTAAGTTTTTTGAGCTGATAGATTTTGACGTTTCCACTTCCTTTGGGAAGGTTGTGATTCTGGCATGGTTTGCATGAGCACTAACGTAGCCATCGGGAATTAGTTTGGCCACCCAAACGGCACCCTTGTTGGCGTTGACTGTCCTTTTAGGGCGACGCTCCGTTTTTAGCTCTGTCCCTTTACCAATCATCTCAAGTATCCAAACCTCGTTAGGGTCGGCAATGGAGAATGATTCTCCGTAGCTGTAGTAACCGTAATTATCAACAAGTTCGGCCATAACCTTAATGGCTTCGCGGGCTGTTTTAGCTCGCTGCAGGGTGATGTAAATCAGGCTTCCGTAATCAATTATGCCCGTTGTATCAACCAGTTCAGAGCGGCCACCATATGTTGTTTCCCCAATAGCAAGCTGATGCTCGTTCATATTACCAACAACCGAGTAGGTTTGGGCTGCCTGAGGAATTTCTCCAAGATATTTTCCTGTATCCCATTCGTAAACTTTCAGCATGGTCCCCTCCGGGTAGGTTGCTGCTGGCCACTGATACAGTTCTCCATAAAGTACATGTGCATCTGCAGCATAGGTAATCATTGTTGAGCCATCAACTGAGGCTCCTCTGGTTACTAGAAAATTTGTGCAAGCTTGCGAACTATTCGATGTATTTAGAAGCGCAAAAAGTAGCACAAGGCTTAACAGTTTAAATAAATTCTTCATTACAATAAATTTTAGTTTATATTTCTTGGTAAAGATTATAAAAAAACAACAATCAAACTAACAATAGATAGATTTCTATGTATGAGAATAGTTTAAGGTGTTTCTTTATTTTTACCTTAATAGTACAAACAACCTCCTATTGAATCCTCTAAAGCACCCGTTGCTGAGCAAAGACACGATGGAACTCTGCTTTGGTAAAGAACAGCCAGAAATCCAAAAATCAAGGATTCTTTAAAATCAATAATTTCATTGCTGGGAATTATTAATTTGTTTTTACACATATTTTTTAAGAGCATCGTCAAAAATTTGTTTCTTGCCCCACCTCCCGTAATCAGCGTTGTGCTGTTAGGGGAGGAGTGCATAGATTGGGCAATTCTTATTGCTATATGCTCATAAAGTGTCCTCAGCAAGTTGGCAGGCGATGAATTGAATTGTTTAATAATTGGCAGAAATGTGCTTTCAAACCATTCTCTGCCTAACGATTTGGCTCCTTCTTTTTTGTAGTAGCTTAGCTCATTAAGTTTGCTTAGCAGATTGGGGATGATTTCTCCTGCTTGTCCTATCTTCCCATCCTTATCATAGTCTTTACCAAGTTGATTGGCAATATGATTAAGTATCATATTTGCAGGGCAAATATCGTAGGCTATTCTTGCATTGTTCTTTCTATGTGAGATATTTGCTATACCACCAATGTTAAGACAAAAATCGTACTCATTAAAAAGCAGTTCATCTCCAATAGGAGCAAGGGGCGCTCCTTGTCCTTTGCGTGCAACATCGGCCATTCTAAAATTACATACACATGGTATTCCTGTTAATGCAGCAATGTGAGCACCGCTTCCTATTTGAGTAGTGTAGCCCTCTTTGGGATTATGAAAAATGGTGTGACCATGAGATCCTACAACGTGAATTTCTTCCCCATTTTGAGGGATAAACTCTAGAATCCTTTTAGCAATCCACTCTCCAAAAAAAGCATCCAGCTGCATTAATTCATTACCACTGATGTTCATGGCATTTTTTAAAGATTCCTTAAAAGCTTTAGGGTAGGGAACAGTTAACGTTTTGATAAATTTATACTTCCAGCAACTGTTTGATTTTGAGTATTCTGCCAATGAAAGGTCAAGCCCATCTAAAGATGTACCTGACATAACACCTATTGCTCTGTAAGTTAAAAAGTCTTTAAAAGAATTTTCCTGAAAGGTTACGGTCATCTGCACCGTTAGTTAGAAATTTTTAAGAAGATCTGTAAGCCCAGCATTTACTAATCCCAAAACGGAGTCTGCAACTTCATCATCAAATTCATCGTGGTTAACTATGCCGTTAAAAATCTCTTCTGAAACCTGCCACGGTTGCGAGGCAATTGCATTTCCTGTAACTCTTTGAACTGGTATAACGCCCTTGTCGGAGTATGTTGTAGCATTTATGTTGATTTTGGGGACAATTGCATTATCGTCTAAGGTTTCCTCCAACTTCTCTGCAGAGTCTTTGCTAAGTAGCGCCCCATACGATGACTCCTTGCGATTTAGGGCAGAGCTGATTGTTAAGTCAATTTTCAGGTAGTACCTTGAAGAGCCCTTCCGCAGAGCTCTGTTTATTGACATGTCAGGGAAGCCATATACGTCATACTTAAAACTCTTTCCATAAGCGTTAATAGGGAGGATGTACATGCCGGTTCCTTCCTCAAGCTTCTCCTTAATCATGTACCATGCTCTGTCCTTAACAGCATCCACAATTTTATCTGCTTTTCTATGGTCAGTTTCTGGAAAGAGATGAGCTTGTTGCTCAAATGATGAAAGGATGCTTTGATGTATATCGCAATTATAGGAGAATAGTGTAACCTGCCTGTTTCGATAATTCTGTGAGTAGGTCCAGTTTGTGGAGCTTATTAGGAGCAGTAATGCTAATGTAACAACTATTTTTCTCATGATTTTTGGTGGTTTTGGTTAAGTAATAATGTACAAAAATATTAATGATTAATGAATATATCGCAAAGTTTAAGCCAAAAAAATTCACCAAAGAAAAGTACAGCTATATTCACTTAAGTTGTCTTTATTGTCCTTTACCTCTAATTTTAAGGTGTGAACTTGGCCTTTTTCCATACGTTCATTATCAAATTCATAAAAAGCAAGATTGTTTTTTGGATCATGCTCAAAAAGGGCCCATTCACCATTTATAAATCCTTTTATTGATTTAATCCCACTCATATTATCTTCAACACTAAAACGAATGCTCTTTTCGTTAGCCATTCTTTTTCCATTAACAATATTCAAAGGGGTTATTACTGGTGAGATGGTATCAACCATAATAAAAAAGACCCCAAAAAAATTGACCTTTGATGAAACGAAACCATCAGAATATTCGCCACCAACAGATTTAAGTTCACCATTAGTTGTAAATGTGCCAATAAGTGCCTTGTCTCTCAGCTGTTTTGGGAGGGAATCAGCTTTTATTTCTAGATTGTAATGTCTGTGAACGGGCGTGAGGCTATTGTGTATGCGTACTATTGGAGAGTAGGCATTGTTTAATGTATCAATAATATCATAAGAAAATTCAATATTACTATATAAAGAATTCTTGGGCAAAGTTAATTTAAAGTGTTCTGTGGTAAGGCCGTTTTCATCGTAGAACAACCATTTTTCTTTTTGCACATTGTTTGCTGGAGGTTTTGGTCCTTTTATTTGATTTGGCCTACTAGTGCCAATTATAGTTACACTAAGCTTTTTACTGTTGTTATAAGCGTCATACACGGTTATATCAACATCATAAACACTATCTTTCTTAATGCTAATTAGGCCACTATTTTTAATGGTTTTATAGCCGCTAAACCGATTGTTAGGCTCTTTAAAAAGTTTATGTATTCTTTTTCCGGTTAGCTGTTGCTCACCATAATCAAGATGGCTGTTAGCGTATCGTATTTCGCTGTATTTAAACTCGTCAACCATAAAATGATAGGTAAGTGTTTTGTTAACAGCCATTTTTATGCCATAGACACCACACCTTAAGCTACCTTTGTTAGCATAATCGTAAGCTTTAATCCCAAGGCCTATAGTTCCATAAGCTCTTATGGTATCCTTAATTTTTTCATCTAATCCAGAAGCATGCTCGGCAACTTCCCTTTTTCTATTAATGTTATCAACAAACGATGATGAGTCAATTGGGTAAGCCCATAATGAGTATATTATAGGAGATAGGGTGTCAATAATTGGTAAAGAGCTGAATGATGGGTTAATCGGAATTTGATTCTTGGTTCTCCTTACCTCATAATGCAGGTGAGGCCCTCCTGAACTCCCTGTATTACCAGAGAAGCCAATAATCTCCCCCTTTTTTACCCTGAATGTACTTGGCGCAAGGTGTATGTCAACCTCAAAAAGTTCTTTTTTATACTGATAACTCCTAACATATTTCTTAATGTGTGGAGCGAAACCATCCAGATGAGCATAAACGGTTGTTGTTCCATTTGGATGATTAATATAGAGAGCTTTCCCGAAACCTGTAGCACTTACTCTAACTCTTGTAATATAACCACTTTCAGAGGCATACACCCTTTCCCCAACTCGTCCTCCTGTTCTAAAGTCGATGCCAGCGTGAAATGAGTTTGTTCTTACTTCGCCAAAACTACCAGACAAATACAGATTGCCCTTCAGTGGTGGATTATAGTTAAGGGTATTGCTAATTTTCTGACCCCAACTTTGGAGGTTGTTATTTAAGAACAAAAAGCTTAAAATAATTGTTATAAGTAATCGAAACATAATTTTTCAAAAAAGACTAGTTTGAAAACGGCAAAACTACCTCTTTTTATTCTTTTTTAGAATATTGGTTGAAAAAATAAAGGTATTTTTTTGAAAATCTCTTAAACTCGTTGTATTTTTGTAGTACTTATAATTTGAGTTAATGAAAGTAGAGCAGAAAGAAATTCACGTTAAGCTAAAAGAGAAAGTGGAAGAGCTTATCTCTGCTCACCAAAGGCTTTATGAAGAGAACAAGATTCTTGTTGAGCAAAAAGCGTCTTTGGAGAATCTTTTACAAAAAAAAGAGGAAGCTTACATTGAACTCGAAAGAAAGTACAATCAGCAACAGCTTGCAAAAGCTTTTGTAGCATCGAATGAGGAGGCTCACGATGCAAAAATTAGAGTAAATAGGATTGTGCGGGAAATTGATCAGTGCATTGCTCTATTAAACAGATAATAACAGGTTAGTTGTATGGAGGATAAACTTTCAATACGTGTTAATGTGGCCGATAGGTACTATCCCCTAAAGATTGACCGAAGTGATGAAGAAAAAATAAGGAAAGCAGCTAGGCAAATTAATGAGAAGGTTCTTCAGTATAAACAGCGTTATACCGATAAAGATTTACAGGACTTTCTTGCTATGGTAGCATTACAGTTCGTTATAAAGCTTATTGATAGTGAAAATAGGTTTGGGGTATCACCTATAATAGATGAACTCAACGAATTGGATGAAATGCTTGAAGATTATCTGGTTAATAGCAACATACGTTCTTTAAAATAAATAGTTTTACCCGCATTGTCTCCTTAACATTTTGCGAAACTCAACACTACACTAATTGGAGTAGGACTTATGTCAGCGTAGGACAGGCCTTATTTCAGCCTAGCTGAAATCTCAATTTATTGAGACGTTGGAAGTTCGAAATTGACGGCCGCTCCACCCATGTCTATTTGGGGTTTCAAAAATCCTAGGGAGCTCAATGCGGGTTTTTTATTATCTCATTGTAATAGATTTACGCAATAGTAATTTTAAACCAATATATATTTTAGGGGGAACCCTATAGTTTTTAGTAATAATTCTAATTTTAAAAAAGATGATAAATACAATAATAATTGCTGCATCGGCACTTATAATCAGCGGTTTTGTTACTTATCTTCTTTGGAATAATCTCTTGTCCAAGAAGAAAAAAGCAATAATCCGCGATGCCGAAGTTGAGGCCGAAGTAATAAGGAAGGAGAAAATTCTTCAGGCAAAAGAGAAGTTTCTTCAACTTAAGGCCGACCATGAAAAAATCTTCAACGAGAAGAATAACAAAATCCTTCAGGCCGAAAACAAGCTAAAACAGCGTGAGACAACTTTTTCGCAAAAATTTGAGGAAGTTCAGCGTAAGCAAAAAGAAACGGAATCAATAAGAGAAAATTTAACTAATCAGCTTAGCCTGGTAGAAAAGCGTTCGGAGGAACTTGAACGCTTACACAGGTCGCAGGTTGAGAAGTTAGAATCTATTTCAGGCTTATCCGCAGAGGAAGCAAAAGCCCAACTAATGGAGTCACTTAAAGCAGAAGCAAAAACCGAGGCCATGTCCTACATAAACGAAATTATGGATGAGGCTAAAATGACCGCCCAGAAAGAAGCGAAGCGAGTGGTAGTTAATACCATACAACGTGTAGCCACCGAGTCGGCTATAGAAAATTCAGTAACAGTTTTTCACATTGATTCTGATGAGATTAAAGGTAGAATTATTGGTCGCGAAGGCCGTAATATTCGAGCATTGGAGGCTGCTACAGGCGTTGAAATTATTGTGGATGACACGCCAGAAGCTATTATTCTTTCTGCATTTGATCCTGTTAGAAGAGAAACAGCAAGGTTAGCCTTACACCAGCTTGTTACCGATGGAAGAATACACCCTGCTCGTATTGAAGAGATAGTTCAGAAAACGCATAAGCAGATTGAGGAGGAGATTGTGGAGGTTGGAAAACGTACTTCAATAGATTTGGGGGTTCATGGATTACACCCTGAGCTTATACGTCTTATTGGTAAGATGAAATACCGCTCATCATACGGTCAGAACCTTCTGCAGCACTCACGCGAGGTGGCAAACCTCTGTGCAATAATGGCATCTGAACTTGGGTTAAACTCTAAACTGGCAAAAAGAGCAGGATTGCTTCACGATATTGGTAAGGTGCCCGACGATGAGCCTGAGCTGCCTCATGCCGTATTAGGTATGAAAATTGCCGAAAGGCTAAAAGAAAAACCCGAAATCTGTAATGCCATTGGTTCGCATCACGATGAAACGGAAATGACTACGCTCATTGCACCAATCGTACAGGTGTGCGATGCCATATCAGGAGCACGTCCTGGTGCCCGTCGCGAGGTGGTTGAGTCATACATTAAACGACTCAAAGAGATGGAGGGCTTAGCCCTGAATTACCCTGGCGTAACAAAAACTTTTGCCATTCAGGCAGGGCGGGAGCTTAGGGTTATAGTTGGTAGCGAAAAGATATCCGATGAGGAAGCAGCCAGCTTATCTTACGATATTGCTAAGAAAATTCAGGATGATATGACCTATCCAGGACAGGTGAAAATTACGGTTATTCGCGAAACCCGAGCCATTAATTATGCCAAATAAACCGATGTTTCATAGTTAAAAACATAAAAAGCCTCAGTAAGCACTTTTAGCTATGAGGCTTTTTTATTCAATAAAGTAGCACTATGAGTCAAAACCCAAAGTTACAAATGGTTGACCTCAAAGGTCAGTATGAAAGAATTAAGGATCAGGTTGATAGCGCAATTCAGGATGTGGTTGATAATACAGCATTTATCAAAGGGAAGCCAGTGTCACAGTTTGAGGACGAACTTGCAGATTACTTGAATGTAAAGCATGTTATTGGCTGTGCCAATGGAACTGATGCCCTTCAACTGGCACTTATGGCATTAGATTTAAAGCCCGGCGATGAGGTTATTACGCCTGACTTTACCTTTATTGCAACGGTAGAGGTGGTGGCACTTCTTGGATTAAAACCCGTGCTGGTTGATGTGAATATTGATGATTTTACCATTGATATTGAGCATCTTAAAAGTGCCATTTCGCCAAAAACAAGGGCCATAATTCCAGTCCAGTTATTTGGCCAGTGCGCTAACATGGAGGCTATTATGAAAATTGCCAAAGACCATGATATCTTTGTAATTGAGGATGTGGCACAAGCAATTGGCTCAACGTATCGGTTTCCGGAGGGAATAACTAAAAAAGCAGGAACTATCGGTGATGTAGGGTGCACATCTTTCTTCCCCTCAAAAAATCTTGGATGTTTTGGCGATGGGGGCGCACTTTTTACGAACGACGATGCGATTGCTCAGGAAATTAGGTCAATAGCCAATCACGGCATGAGGATTCGTTATCATCACGATAGAATTGGTGTTAACTCCAGGCTCGATACCATTCAGGCTGCCATATTACGAGTTAAACTTAAGTATCTTGAGGAGTATAATCTTGCCCGGCAGAAAGCAGCTGAGAGGTATGATGCCCTATTCTCTTCTGCTTCAAATATTCTTGTACCTAGCCGTGTACCTTGGTCCGACCATGTTTTTCACCAGTACACATTGCGCTTGAAAAGTGGTGACCGTGATAAGCTGGTTGAGCAGCTGCGTGCGAATGACATACCTGCCATGGTTTACTATCCAATACCCCTACATAAACAGAAGGCGTTTGAACCCTTTGTGAATCAACAAAAAACCGAAATGTTTGCTAACAGCATGGAGCTCTCAAAAACTGTTTTCTCTCTTCCTATGCACACTGAGTTAACCGAGGAGATGCAAAATCAGATAGCAGAGAATGTTCTAAATTTATTATGATATAATATTTGCTTTGGCTAAATTTGTTTTCACTTAATTTCAGAATGTATGAACAAACCCTACTTTGCTCATGAAACCGCAGTTGTTGATTCCGGCTGCGAAATTGGCGAGGGCACAAAAATATGGCATTTTAGCCATATAATGACTGGCTGCACTATTGGTAAAAAGTGTAATATTGGTCAGAACGTTGTGGTTTCGCCCGAGGTTGTCCTTGGAAACAACGTTAAGGTTCAGAATAATGTGTCAATTTATACTGGAGTGATTTGTGAGGATGATGTTTTTCTTGGGCCATCAATGGTTTTTACCAATATAGTAAACCCAAGGAGCGCTGTGGTTCGTAAAAATCAATACGTTGAAACTTTGGTAAAGAAGGGTACTTCAATAGGAGCAAATGCTACAATTGTTTGCGGTATTACTCTTGGCGAGTACTGCTTTATTGGTGCTGGCGCAGTTGTTATAAGGGATGTTAAGCCGTATGCATTGGTTGTTGGAAATCCTGCCAAACATGTTGGTTGGATGAGCGAGTTTGGTCATAAATTAAATTTTAACGACAAGGGTATAGCCATTTGCCCCGAGAGCCAGATTAAATATAAGCTGGAGAACGATACAGTTAATAAGTTACAATAAGATAACCTAGAATTATAATGTCAAAAAATTTCAGCCTTATAGGTTCAGCAGGTTTCATTGCTCCACGCCACCTTAAGGCAATTAAAGAAACAGGAAACAACCTTTTAGCCACCCTCGATAAGCACGATTGTGTTGGTATTATTGACAGCTATTTTCCTGAAGCCGATTTTTTTATTGAGTACGAACGTTTCGACAGGCATCTTGATAAGCTCAAACGTCAAGGGGTACAGATGGACTACGTTAGCATTTGCACGCCCAACTACCTTCACGATTCGCATATTCGTTTTGCCCTTAGGCAGGGTGCCGATGCCATTTGTGAGAAGCCCATCGTGCTAAATCCCTGGAATGTTGATGCTCTTGAGGAGATTGAGAAGGAAACTGGACGTAAGGTAAATACAATTCTGCAGCTTCGTCATCATCCTTCCATTATTGAACTTAAGAAAAAGGTTGAGCAAGCACCAAAGGATAAAATATTTGATATTGACCTAACCTATATTACCAGCCGGGGCAGATGGTACTTTATTTCATGGAAAGGTGATGTACATAAGTCTGGTGGTGTTGCCACCAATATTGGAGTTCACTTTTTTGATATGCTCACCTGGATTTTTGGAGGAGTAAACGAGAATATAATTCACATCTCAGAAAATGACAAGGCTGCTGGTTACCTATCGCTCGATAGGGCTCGGGTTCGTTGGTTCCTGAGCGTTAACTCAGATGATTTACCTGAAAATATTATTGAGAATGGTCAAAGAACCTTCCGTTCAATTACCATAGAAGGTGAGGAGGTTGAGTTTAGTGGTGGTTTTACAGATTTGCACACGGTTTCGTATCAGGAAATTCTTAAGGGGAATGGATACGGATTGACCGATGCCAGACCATCAATCCAAACAGTACATCATATTAGAAATACAAAACCTGTAGGTTTAACCGGTGATTATCACCCATTCTGTAAAAAATAAATCATTAAAAATGGATATTTATAAGAATCTTGTAGAGAAGAACGAAACGATGGCCGTTATTGGCCTGGGGTACGTTGGACTACCAATAGCCATTGAGTTCGCTAAAAAAATTAAAGTAATTGGGTTCGATATCAAGCCCGATAGGGTTGATATGATTAGAAAGGGCATTGACCCAAGCCGTGAGTTGGAGCCTGAGGCTTTTGATAATTGTGACATTGTGTATACTGCAAATCCTAATGACTTGAAAGATGCAAAGTTCTATGTTGTGGCTGTACCTACTCCAATTGATGACCATAACCTGCCCGACCTAAAACCACTACTTGCTGCAACCGAAACGGTTGCCAAGGTGCTTAAAAAGGGTGATTACGTTGTTTACGAATCAACGGTTTACCCAGGTTGTACCGAAGAGGAGTGCGTTCCACTGCTTGAAAAAGTGTCGGGTCTAAAATATATTGATGATTTTAAGGTTGGTTTCTCGCCAGAACGAATTAACCCTGGCGATAAGGAGCATACGCTAACCAAAATAGTTAAAGTTTCTAGTGGTTGCGATCAGGAGTCGGCAGAAGCGATAGCTAAAACCTACGAACTTATTATTGAGGCTGGCGTTCACAGAGCCAGCACCATAAAGGTGGCAGAGGCAGCCAAAATTATTGAGAATACCCAGCGCGATATTAACATCGCTTTTATGAATGAGCTCTCATTAATTTTTTGCAGAATGGGGATTAATACCTACGAGGTGCTTGAGGCTGCTGGAACAAAATGGAACTTCCTGAAATTCTTCCCTGGCCTTGTGGGTGGGCATTGCATTGGCGTTGACCCATACTATCTTGTATATAAAGCGAAAGAGCTAGGCTATCATCCACAAATAATTAGCGCTGGCAGGTTTATTAACGATTCAATGGGTGGCTATGTATCCAAGCAGGTGGTTAAGAAGTTAATCTCTCAGGATAAGAACGTTAAGGATGCCCGCGTACTGCTTATGGGTATTACCTTTAAAGAGAATGTTAGCGATATTCGAAACTCAAGGGTGGTAGATATTGTTAACGAACTTAACTCATATGGCATTAAGCAGATTGATACCGTTGACCCTTATGCAGATAGCAATGAGGTTGAGGAGGAGTATGGTTTTAAATTAAAAGAGAAGCCAGAGGGCAAGTACGATGCTATTATTGTTGCTGTAAATCATGCCCCCTACATGCAATATACCAATGAGCAGTTTAACCAGCTGGCTGCCAAAAAATGCATATTTGTTGATGTAAAGGGTGCCTTTCTAAAAAGAAAACCTAAGGGACTAAATTACTGGAGTTTATAAGATTACCTTTAGCAAAAATGAAAATACTCGTAACAGGAGCCGCAGGTTTTATTGGGTCGCATTTGATAGCCCGTTTAATTCAAAGGGGCGATGAGGTTGTTGGTTTAGATAGCATAAATGACTACTACGATGTGAATCTTAAGTATTCACGTTTGCAGCGGGTTGGCATTGAGAGGACAGAAATATCATATAATAAGTTAGTTAATAGCAAAGAGCATTCAAACTATCATTTCATTCAGCTAAAGCTGGAGGATAGGGAAGGAGTTAATGAGCTATTCCAACTCAACAAGTTCGACAGGGTATGTAACCTTGCTGCACAGGCTGGTGTTAGGTATAGTATTGAGAATCCTACTGCATATACCGATAGCAATATTGTAGGTTTTTTAAATATTCTTGAGGCTTGTCGCCACAATAATGTTGAGCATTTGGCGTATGCCAGCAGCTCCAGCGTTTACGGTTTGAACGAGAGCATGCCCTTTTCAACCAGCGATAATGTTGACCACCCCATTAGCTTATACGCAGCCAGTAAGAAAAGTAACGAGCTAATGGCGCATACCTACAGCTATTTGTATAACCTGCCAACAACAGGGCTTCGCTTCTTCACGGTTTACGGGCCATGGGGTCGCCCCGATATGGCGTTGTTCCTCTTTACAAAAGCCATTTTAGAGGGCAGACCCATTGATGTTTACAACAACGGCAACATGCAACGCGACTTCACTTACATTGATGATATTGTTGAGGGCGTTGTAAGGGTTATTGACAAGGTTCCTGCTAAAAACCAAAATTGGAGAGGCCATGCACCCGACCCGTCATCATCACCTGCACCATATAAAGTTTATAATATTGGGAATAGCAGTCCTGTTAAGCTCATGGATTTTATTCAGGCCATTGAGAGCGCTATTGGTGTTAAGGCTCAGAAAAACTTCTTGCCACTTCAGGCTGGCGATGTTCCTGCAACTTGGGCTAATGTTGATGATTTATGGCAGAACCTTAACTTTAAGCCTGGTACAACTGTTCAGGAGGGGATAGAAAGATTTGTTGAGTGGTATAGGGAGTACTATAAGGTTTAAGTTTTAACCTCCGCTCGAAATAAGTTATACCTAGATTGAGCGATATGACTCAATTTGAGTTATATTACAAATTGGAGTGCCTATGCCAACCCCATTTTATTTTTACCGTTGGGAAAAATAAAAAACTCGGTGCACTCTGCGACTCAATATTCAAGACATACAGCATGATGATTAGACCATGCCTATGCAGTTTACAAGAGTAGTAGGTTTTCATAAATTTCTCTGTGTTGAAAATTCTTCTATCGAACTCAGGTTTTTAACTATTTAGCCAGAATTATTCATAAACAATCCGAGTGAGCAAAATAGTTGAGTAGCTCAATGGTTTTTTTACAAAGAATTTCAGAGGCAAATTCTAAGTTCTGAACGAACTCCTCTTCGGCAGGTTTCTCACCATCCACAATGTCGGTTATTGATTTGATAGCAATAAAAGGTTTGTTGTATAAGTTTGCAACCCATGCAATGGCGGCAGCTTCCATATCTTTTACTTCACCATTAATTCCCTTGATTAGCCTCATGTCCTTATCAGTATAGTTTAAGGAGTTGCCCGAAGTTACTATTCCAAGTCTGGTATTTAGCGTTTTAGCTATCTGCTCCGATTCTACAGAAGGATAGTAACCAATGCCGTACTTATCAAATCCTGGTATATTAATACGTCTGTCGTGAAAGCAAACATGCTTATTGCTAAGGTATATATCTCCTACTTTGGCATTGTGCCTTTTATAGCCACCCGCCGTACCTGCATTAATGATTAAATCCGGGTTAAATTTCTCTATTCCAAGGTGCGTTACTAGGGTTGCTGGTTGTGTCCCAATTTGGTCAACGAAGTATTTTTGGCATTTGCCGTTTAGTAGAATATTAATCTTTGCATCAAGAATTTGGCCGCTAAAAATCTCCCCATTGAGTAGCTTAATTTTTCCTGTTCGCTTTAGATTTAGTTTTTTGATTATTGGTTGAGCCTCAGTTTGCATGGCCATAATTACCAAAATACTTTTTGGTTTTTGCATGTTTGTTTCTTGTTTAATTCGTGTATCAAAGATAATCTTTTTAAAAATTTTTTCTAAAACGTTTTAATGGTCAAAAATGGTAAGCAAAGAGTGCAATTACAATCAAAGTTATTAGTAAAAGCAAATGTTCAGAAATGAATTTCAAAAATCCATTTTACTACGTGAGAAATTCAAGAATACAACTATACCCTAAAGCACATAAAGGTATTATTCCGTTTTCTGATGTAATAACGGATTTTGTATGTAATGGCTTGTTTATAGGTGAAAGAATTTATTTGTCGATGTATGTTCCCCTATTGCTTTCAGCGAGTTTGGTTAAGAACTCAGCATCCTTGTCTTGGCCAAGCCCAATTGTGTTAATAACAACTCTATCATGGGGGTTCCACTCTTCAACCTGACTAATAATTCTTTGCCTGTTCGTAATCTTTCCAACTGTTGGTGCACCGTCTGACAAGAGAAAAATGGTTTCCACCCCTAATTCTGAGATCTCTTCTTCAGCATTGCCCGCAAACCTGAATGCTTCTTCCAGTGCATCCGATATATTTGTACCCCCTCCCGATTTGAGATTGTTAAGAAATGCTATTGCTAGATTTATGTTTCCTGCTGTAGCTTTTACCATATCTGCTCGCCATGGTTCTACCTTGTTTTCAAAGGTCATGATATTAAAATAAACATCATCATTAAAGCCTCTAATAGTTGGAATGATTTCGCGCTTTGCTCTGCCTAACTTTGTTAGCTGCTTTCCGGTTTGTTTCTTAATTATGGAGCCGCCAATGCCTCCCACTTGTTTTGCTAGTTTATTGCCTGCGGCACTTGTTACGCTGGCTACAATATTACCAGCAGCATCCTTTTCAACTTTTCCTTCCATACTGCCAGAAATATCAATTAAAAAGATAATCCTCTTTGAGTCCTCAATATTCACTCCGTAATAATCAGTTTGCTTTCGAACCAGATAGCAGCCACTCAGCAATGGAATTATAATGATGAGAAAGATAAGTTTTATACACTTCATAAGCTTTGGTTTTAATGGGTTTTTAGTAAAGTAATAATAAAACAAATGGCTTAAAATGCAAGTTAATAATATATGATAGGCTATTTCAAGTTATTTGCTTCTTTTCTATTTTTATGGTTTCGTTTTTTAATGCCTCATTAAAACTTATTAAACGTTTGCGGTTGATTTTATGTAATGTTTAGGGAGATTTCTGTTTCATTTTACTGATATTTGTTTATATTTATAGAACATTGGTTTGGCATCTCATTATAAAAAAATCAGTATAAGCATTAAAAATTAATTTGTTATGGCAAAAGCAAAAAAGGTTAAGGGCATTATTGCAATCCTAACTGGCGGTGGTGATGTTCCTGGTTTGAATCCTGCAATTAGAGCGGTAACAATTCGTGCACTTCGAGAAGGATACAAAGTGGTTGGGATACGTAGAGGTTGGGCAGGTTTAGTTGAGATAATACGAGAGAAGGACGCCGATAACAGTCACTGTTATGAGTGGCTTACCGAGGAGCGGGTAAATAAATCGTTCCGAACGGGCGGCACGTTTCTGCATACATCAAGAACCAATCCTTCCAAAGTTGCAAAGGATAAGGTGCCAAATCATTTACAGGACACTTTTAAGGATGATATAAACGACCTTACCTCTGAGGTGATAAAAAATTTGGATTTTTTAGGAATTGATTATCTTATTCCAATTGGTGGCGATGATACATTAAGCTACGGCGTTCGTCTTTATCAGGAGGGAGAGAAGGTGATAGCCATTCCTAAAACTATGGATAATGATGTTTCTGGCACCGACTACTGCATAGGCTTTAGCACCTGTATTACAAGAACCATTGCCATGACCGATATTCTGCGGACTTCGGCAGGTTCGCACGAACGGATTCTTGTTATGGAAGTTTTTGGTAGGTATGCAGGCTATACTGCCATGCTGCCAACAATGGCAGGCGTGGCAAATCGTTGCGTAATACCTGAGCATAAGTTTAATATTGAGCATTTAACCGAGCTGCTACTTGACGACAGGCTGAAGAATCCGAGCAACTATTCTTCTGTAATGGTTAGCGAGGGCGCTACATTTAAAGGTATGGATAAGATGGTTTTTGCCGGAACAGAGGTTGATGCTTTTGGTCATGCAAAGCTGGGCGGTATCGGCGATGTTATTTCTCAAAAAATTAAGGAGATATCTCCCAAGTTTAATAATGGCAAGTCAGTAAATACCATTAATCAAAAGTTGGGATATCTTGTTAGGGGAGGTGAGCCCGATGCGATTGACTCTATTGTGCCAATGGCATTTGGTAATCTTGCCCTTGATTTAATATTGAAGGGAATACACGGTAGGCTTATTGTTCTTAAAAATGGACGTTACGATAATATGCCTATAGATGTTGTGGTGACTGAAAAAAAGTTAGTGAATGTAGCAAAGCATTATAATGTTGAGCGATTAAGACCCTATTATCAGAAGTTTGAGATGCTTCCGCTTTTTATAATGACAAGTGAATAGTTTGTAGGCTGTTGTTTTGTTACTGAGTTATTACTTGTATAACTCATAGTACCAATGGTATATTTCCTCCTCGACTGGTTCTTTCTGGTGCTCCATTCATCCTTAATTGTATTCAATCTTTTTGGATGGGCATGGAAACCCTTGCGTAAAGCAAACTTAATAACCCTCAGCCTAACTGGGTTCTCGTGGGTTGGTCTTGGTTTGTTTTACGGAATGGGCTATTGCCCCCTAACCGATTGGCACTGGAGGGTGCTTGTGGAGTTAGGGGAAACACCCACAACATCATCTTACGTGGCTTACCTTTTTCAGCGAATTTTAGGTATAACTGTTTCCGGTGGCTTTGCCAATAATTTAACCCTTATAGCATTTTTAGGTGCAATGATAGTTTCTATTTCATTAAACGTTAAAGATAAAGTTGCAAAATGAACGAGTTACTCCTCCTTTTCAGTAGCGATATGCTTTGCTTTAGTTTTGTTAAACTCTTTGTTAATTAGATATAGCATTAAAAGAAAAACTACTAATGCGGACGAAATTACTAGTATCAGGTTTGTTAATCCCCCTGCAATATCAACTAAACTCTCTTCAACGGGGTCGTCTGTTGCTCCCATAAATATAGGCAGAGTTGCTGTAAAATTATTGAAAGCATGAATAATTATTGCTATCGAGATGCTTCTTGTTTTA
The DNA here is from genome assembly GCA_046542995.1 of Bacteroidales bacterium. Lineage (GTDB taxonomy): Bacteria > Bacteroidota > Bacteroidia > Bacteroidales > Tenuifilaceae > Perlabentimonas. Next base: position 14,616 of record JBKHAH010000010.1, on the reverse strand, counting down.
AAGTAAACCCATCCAATAAAGAGTCCAAGGATAAAGGCTGAAGTTAATTGCCAGGGATTTAAATGCACAAAACCAAAAAGGATGCTGGAAACTATTATCGCTTTATGAGGAGAGTATCTTTTTAGTAAACCATCAAGCATTATTCCCCTGAAAATGAATTCTTCAAGCACAGGGGCTACAACAACAATAGTTAAAAATACATAGATATTTGAGGATTTTGTTGCAAGTTGCTCAAACATCTCTTTTGCCCAATCGGGCAATGGGATAAGGTTTGATATTGGCAGGGTTATGGCAAGTTGTAACCCAATGGTAGCAAGTAGTATGTAGGGAATAATCCGTTTATTATCAACCTTAAAGTTAAATGAGGCATCTTTCACATATACCCTTTTTACAGCGTATATAATCCACAAAGGAATTCCAATGCCAAAAATATAGTAAATAAGTATTGCAGGTTCTTCACCAATAAGTTCTCCTAATAGCATAATTGGTCCAAATACTATCATGCCTAGAATTACTAATCCAATAATACCAATGCTCTGTGGTATGCTAGGGTAAGGTTTTGGGTTAATTTCGTTCATTGTTGGGTGTTTGTTTGAGCTGATTACTTGTTACTATTTAACTTATCATTTATTTTGGATGTAACTGAATGGAGAAGGTTCACATCCTCCTTGGTAATTTCCGTAAGCCGTTCAAGCACCCGCCCATGAACGAGTGATTTATTCGTAATTCCAACCTGATTTAGTAGGCTAACCACCCTTTTTTTTAACGGCTTAAATCCATGGTTAAGGGTTCCCTTTTCAATATCTTTATTCTTCATTTTGATATCTGCAAGCGTGTAGGCAAAAACCATAACTGCTTGTCCAAGGTTTAACGATGGGTAAGGGTTTGCTATTGGTATGGCTGCTGCTCTGTCGCAGAGTTCAATATTATGGTTTGATAGGCCAGATTCTTCTCCCCCAAATACTATGGCAATACTGTTTATAGTGTCGGCTTTATTCTCAATAAATGATTTAAGCTCCCTGCTATCAATAATATTCTGTTTAACCCATCGTTGTTTTGCCGTTGTTGCAATGGTGAAATCAATATCGGCAATCGCTTTTTCAAGAGAGTTGTAAGTTTTTGCATTCTCCAGAATATCATGCGAACCATGAGCCAGCATAAGTGCTTTATCGCTTAGGTAATCACAAGGATTAATGAGCCTCAGGTCGGTAAACCCCATGGTTTTTATGGCTCTTGCTGCTGCTCCTACATTCTCGGGAACGGCTGGTTCAACCAGAATAAACGATACTTTCATATTCTAAACATCAGGTTAAAAAAATGTGGGCTGACTGATTTTTTACTTCAGCCAACCCAGCAATTTGTAACTTACAAAGAATCACATCTACTCTACTTCTTTACAACATCCATTGCCCTTTCTGCTGCAGTTAAAGTAGGCTCTATGGATAGCGGGTTGCCAACGGCACCTTTCATCCAAAGTTGAGGTATTATTTTACCCTGCTCAAAAATACGTTGTATCTCCTCAGCAAAATTCTTATCAGCAATGTGCTGTTCCAGTTGGAAATCGATTAAAAGCCCCATTGGATATGCAGAAAGATACAACGGATTGCTAATCATGTGGCTGTACACAGCAAGGATTGGCTCATCGGTACTACCAAACACATCGGCGTAGTATTCGTTCCACACCTCCTTAGCAATGCGTATGGTTGCCTCTTTAACCTGCTGAGGTGTAGCGTTTGGATTCTCGTAAAGCCATTTCCAAAGGTTGATGTCAACTAGCGATACGCCCATAATTTCGTAGCATTGCCATAGGTTATCCAATGCTTGTAAATGTGCTTTCTCGGTGTTGTCATCGTCAATGCCAAGAACATCTAAATCGCGCTTTTGGAAAATAAATGCCAGTGCCTCCGTAAATGCCGTATTTGGCACGCCGTTAAGGGTATAATAATCAACATCATGAAGGGTAATGGTTTGCTCAACGGTATGGCCAAACTCATGCATGGCAATGTTAAAGCCTTTGTAGTCCATACCATCATCACCAATGCGTGTTCTCAGCAGAGCAACATCACTCCGCATGGCACCTCCCCAGGCATGTCCTGCACCGCGGCTGCCTTCAACTACAATCTTTGATTTAAAAAAGTTGGCTTTCTCTTTTTCCCAACCAAGAGACATTAGGATGTTTGGTATCTCATTCTGGAATGCTTCGGCACTGCTAAAACGTTTGGCAACTGCGTTGTCAAGTCTTTCTGCTGAGATACTGCTACGAGATTTAAACCCATCATACCAAATATCAAAAGGTTCCAAATCGCGCCCAAGCCTTTGGCTAATTAGCTTGCCCGCATCTCTCACCTGTTGTGATGATACGAAGTTGATAAAAAGCTGCTCAACATCATCAACAGGAATTTCGTATGTGTCCTCAAATTGACGCTGAATAAAATTTGGCATGTTTGGATGGAAGGCATCCATTTTCTCTATAGCTTTAAAAAGGTTTAATACGTGTTGGTACCTTGTATCTGGCTCTGAGGCAAGTTCAACCTTCTTGTTATCCTTTAGCGTTTCGTTTGATATTGGTTTCCAAATGTACTCAGGATTATTTATTAGCTTCTCAGGAATTGATTGGTCTATAATTCGTTTCATAACCTGATATACCATCCGCTGTTTCTCTATCCCATCCTGCTCGTTAGCATACTGCGATTTTAGCTCATCGCGAAGGCCCCAGTGTGTAATCAGCTTCATATCGTCGGGGAAAAGCTGCTCGTCATCCTCATTCTTAATATTCTCCATATATATATTGTAGGAATCAATGTAAGCATCCGCATCGGTGCTAATGCGGGAGTAGTTTTGAACAAGGTCAGCAGGAACGCGCGATGTGTACATATCACCCATTCGAGCGTAAGCCCATTCTTTTCGGTTCCATTCTGGTCCCAACTCAGTTTTTTCACGCAAGGTGTAATATGGAAAGTTTAAGCTGGTAACAAAGGCAATCTTGTTCCTATATAAATCTTCTGTTAGGTGTGATGATGGGTTGAAACCACCAAACATCATATCAATAGGGGTAATTTCTCCCATTTCAAGATGTAGGGGGCGCATCAGGTCTTTGGTTATACGAAGGAAATAGCCATTTAGTACTTCGTAACCAGTAGATAGCTTGCTAAATAGTTTGTCCAGCTCATCTTCATTGGCTACAAAATTTTCTTGACAAAATGTTACAAAGTCATCGGAACTACCATCGGCTTCTCTCCATAGGTTTGCAACTTGGTTTACACCGCGTTCAATTCTAAATTCAGCCACTTCACCATGTTTCTCCAAAAGAATGCTTACTGCTTTTTTAACTGCAGAATTGGGAATTGGGCTTCCCTTGGGCTCATCTTGAGCCTGCTTGCATTGAACCATACTAAATATAATTGGAATGGTTAGTAATAGAAATAGTTTTCTCATTGTATTGGTTTTTGAAGTTTGTGTTTAGTTTATTTAGCAAAGATATTAAAACTGTAATAGATTTTCTTTAACTCTAAGGATACCTCAGCAAAAAGCATTGAGCTATTCGTGCCTGTTAATTGCTAACTATTTGCAGGATTAGATCATCATAGGCAATCATTAGCTTTCTGATTATTGATGAAATATTTTCAAATTCAGTATCTCCAATTCTATTTATGGGTAGCACTTTAGCTGATGTTCCTGTGATAAAAGCTCCTTTCATTTTTGGGATTTCATTTATGTGTACTGATTTTTGAATACACCAAATACCATTTTCTTTTGCTAATGCAATAATAATATTTCTTGTTATACCCTCAAGAACATCCTGATTAGGAGGAGTAACAACTGTGTTCCCAAATACAGCAAAAAAGTTTGAACGGCTACCTTCTGTAATAAATCCCTTGCTATTAATTAAAAGAACTTCTGTAGTTTGGGAGAGACAGATAACCTTATCGGCTGAAGCCCTGAGGTTTGGGTTTTCTAATTTAACATTGGGGTTATTTCGTTCCATTGGTAAAAGTTCAACATTAATACCCTGATTATAATCTTCAGCTGTAGGGTATTTGCTCTCTATAAAGTAGGCAAGTATTTCATTCTCCCCATTTTTATTTGACCATAACGTTAACTTTAAATTTTTTTCATTAACAGGGTTTGATTCAAGCAATTTATCAATGTTGCTGGATAGTTCTGCGGCGTTAATGAATTTAAAACCGGACATCTTAACTGATTGTTCCAATCGTTCAAGGTGTTCGTTAATAAAAAGAGGCTTGCTTCTAATTACCCTAATAGTTTCGTAAATAACCTTGCTGCCTTCTGGTATTACTGGGGGAGCAACTTCGGTTGTTAGTACACTTGAATTATGTAAATAGTACCTTTCTGTTTTATCAATTTTTATTTTCATGTTTTAAAAAAAGCATAGAGGTTGGAATCTATGCTTTTAATTTAGTTTAATAGGTTTGCATTCGTTTTGCTAATTCGAAGTATCTTCTGTAGAATTTATTGTTTGATAATATTCGTTAAGAATACTTCGCACCAATGGGTTGTAGTATTGTTTAAAGAAGATGGCTCGTTGAGGCGCATTGTATTTGCAAAGGGCGTGGTTTATCCATTGGGCTCCAGAAAGTTTCGATGTCCACATTAATGTTGGGTTCTCAGTAAATTCTCCGCAAAAATAGTAGTAATTACTATCTTTACCTTGAATCACAGCAGGGAAAACTGGAGATAAACCAATTTTTTTCAATGTTTCTATTCCCTTTGGGTTAGCATCAATAAAAAAAGTTGAATGAACAATGTTCTTCCCTGGACTGATAAATTCAAACCATTGTTCGAAAAGTGCATCTTGCTTTAGGCTAAACTTCTTTAACGCGCTGGATGTAGTTTGAATAATTGGTTTTGCATTATTTAGATGTTCTTCGGTAGTGAGAATCTCTAAAATACCATCATTGCTAATCAGTATTAACCCTGAGCTATCATCAGGCCAAGCGCCAATATGTTGTGACTCATATAGGTTTTTCATCCATTCGGGAGGGCCGTTGCTGCTACTCACGTCAAATGTCTCAAAGAACTTCCCTGACCAACTCCCCCATTTTATACCTAACAAATTCTCAGTTTTGCTTCTTACAAGAGCATTAGTTGGCGTGCTAAACATGTTGTATTCCGCTATAACCAATTTGTTCTGGTCAAGCATGCTTTTCATAAGTAAGTAGTCGTTTTGGTTTAACCCACCATATACCTTTTGAGAGCGGATAGGGGTTGATTTTCCTTTGTACCATTCAAAGGAGTAGACACCATAGCAGTCGGCATAATAAAGTGCATCGTAGGTTTCAGCAAACTCATCTACCTCGTTAACCCTAAGGTTTTTAAACTCAAATTCACCGTTTTTAAGATTCTTAGGAAAAAAACCATAATAATCCTTTTTATGTGAGTATTTTTTATTACCCGATAAAACAAAACGCTCGTTTTTAAGTAGCCAGGTTAACGATTTATGCTTTGGTCTGTCGATTCTGGTTACTGTTTTGTCTAAAATATAAACATTTAACTCTTTCTTATCTTTAAAAGACCAGCTAATTCTAAGGGTTAGAAACACAATAATTACAATACCAATAAGCAGACCAAATACTATTAAAATCCTTCTCATAAGCAGTATTTTTTATGAAGGGTAAATTGCTGTTCTTTGTATTTCGAAATTTACAAAAAAATATAATAAAGCAGCTGTTTATTTTAAAACATATTATATGAGCTATTTCTTTCAATGATATTGCTATATAATAAGGCCGGATATTTGATTAATTTCCACAATATGAGGAAATACTTTCATCAATAACCTTAATTACTTGCAGTTTTTTACCATGCAAAATATGTTAAGTAAAAGAAGTACAGCACTATATCAGTAGAGAGAGTTTTTTGGCATGATTTTTCCTATATAATAAAACGTGTTCCCCAACAACACATCAATAGCAGATTGCAAACACCAGCAATCAGGTTGCCCAGATTCACTAATATGTCAGCCAAGCATGTTTGTCCAACCAATTGTCCCAGATTCAAATTGAATCTGGGTAACCTTTTTTAATGGGTTTGTTGATTAAACTAATTTTTTAAAAAAAGTCTATAACTTTAAGCTTCTTATTAACCTAATTAATTAACATCAACTTTTATCAAATGAAAAAACAAAGTATCAGTCTAATTATGTTTTTCTTTTTAATGGCTTGTCAGGCAGTATTTGCCCAGCAGTCAGCCATTAACTGGGACACTCCCTTGCCAACCGATTCAAAAGTGACGATTGGTGAACTTGATAACGGTATGCGTTACTATATCCGTAAAAATGATGAGCCCCAAAACAGGGCTGAGTTTTACATTGTCCATAATGTAGGTGCTATTCTTGAAAATGATAATCAGGATGGGTTGGCTCACTTTGCAGAGCATATGGCTTTTAACGGTACAAAAAACTTTCCAGGGAAAGGAGTTCTTAACTTTCTTGAGAACATTGGCGTAAAGTTTGGTCATAATGTGAATGCGTTTACAGGGCAGGATGTTACTGCCTACAATCTGTCAAATGTACCATTAACCCGAGAAACTATAGTTGACTCCGCACTGCTTGTTTTGCACGATTGGTCCAGTTACATAGCTTTTGAGGACGATGAGATTGATGCAGAAAGAGGTGTGATACACGAAGAGTGGCGTACACGTAGAACTGCTGAATGGAGAGCAAGGCAGGCTAAAATGGCGTATTTATTAAAGGGTTCCAAGTATGCAAAAAGGGATGTGATAGGTAGCATTGATGTTATTGATAACCATGAATATGAGACTTTGCGTCAATTTTATCGTGATTGGTACCGCCCCGATTTGCAAGCCTTAATTATTGTTGGAGATTTTGATCCCGAGGTTATTGAGCAAAAGGTAATTGAGCGTTTTTCATCCATCCCACCTCGTGAAGACCCAAAGCCAGTACCTGAATTTGAGGTGCCAGATCAAGAAGAAACTTTGGTTGGCTTTTTTACCGATCCAGAGATTACCCGAACAATGATTGAGATCTACTACAAGCACCCGGTTACCCCGCAAGATAAAAAGAACCTTGGGTACTTCCGAGAATCTTTCATACATGATCTATACTCAAAAATGTTTAATGCTCGCCTTGATGAGTTGACTCAGAAAGACAACCCCCCATTTGTTTTTGCATACAATTATTACGGTAACATCGTCCGTACAAAATCAGCTTATGTTTTAATGGCAAATGCTCGTGAAAACGAACCTGAACGGGCTATGAGAGCAGTTCTTGAAGAGAACTATAGATTAGTAAAGCACGGCTTTACCTCCACCGAGTTTGAACGTGCTAAATCAGAACTATTAAGAGATATTGAGAATAGGTATAAAGAGAGGGATAAAAAGAAGAATCAGGATTTTGTTTGGGAGTATTTTGCCCATTTTACAGAGAATGATCCTATTCCTGGGGTTGAGTTCGAGTATATGTTCTCACAATCAATGGTTCCTGCTATTTCATTGGAAGAAGTAAATGCCAAGGTAAAAGACTGGGTTACTGATGATAATATGGTGATATTTATTACAGCCCCTGAGAATGAGAAGGAGAATCTTCCAAATAAGGAGAAGGTTTTAAGTATCTACAAAGAGATAAAGGATTCTTCACCTGAGCCTTATGTTGATAATGTATCAACCGAACCATTAATTACCGAAATGCCTACTCCTGGTAAGGTGCTTAATGAGAAAGAGAACGAAACCCTTCAGGTAACCGAGTGGCAACTGGAGAATGGCGTTAAGGTTATTCTAAAACCAACTGACTTTAAAGAGGACGAAGTGCTTATGTCTGCCTACAGTCCTGGTGGTTTCTCTTTAGTTGACGATGAGGAGGTTCCCTCTGCACAAATGGTTTCTGCCATTGCCATGATGAGTGGAGTTGGAAATCATAGCAAGGTTGATCTTGATAAAATGTTGGCAGGAAAAATTGTGAGTGTTTCTCCATTCGTCAATCAATACCAGGAGGGGCTAAATGGGAATTGCTCTCCAGCTGATCTTGAGGATATGCTTCAACTAGCCCATCTTTACATAAGTAATCCAAGATTCGACGAGTCTTCTTATAATGCCTATATGTCCAGAATAAAGGCAGTATTGAAAAATTCAGGAGATAATCCCAATATGATTTTCCGCGACTCGCTTACCTACATGATGAGTGATAGGCACTTCAGAAGAAGACCAATGAATTCAGACCTGCTTGACGAGGTTGACTTTAATACCCTAAAGCAAATCTACCAAGATAGGTTTGCCGATGCCAGTGACTTTACATTTGTTTTTGTTGGTAATATAAACAAAGATGAGATTAAGCCCTTGGTTGAATCATACCTGGGTTCACTACCTAATAAGAGCAGGGAGGAGTCTTGGAAAGATAACAATATTCGATTCCCTAAAGGTGAAGTAAAGAATCCTTTTAATGTGTCTATGCAAGAGCCCAAGAGTTCATGCTTTGTTGCATATCAAGCAGAAGTGGATTACAGTTTTGAGAATCAAATCTATCTCGATGCCATTGAGCATGTGCTAGGACTGCGATATACTGAAACAATTAGAGAAGATGAAGGTGGTAGCTATGGAGTTTCTGCCAGCGGAATGATTTCTAATAAGCCAGTTGAGCAAGCTACTATGACAATGTATTTCGATACCGATCCTGGTAAAGCTGATTACCTTGTGGAAATTATTCACTCCGAATTTAAAAAGATCATTGAGGAGGGGCCAACCAAAAAGGATCTTAATAAGGCACGCGAGTACTTCATAAAGAACCATCAGGAGAAACTTCGCGAGAATCGTTTCTGGTCTTCTGTAATTAGGGAGTACTATGGGAATGGAGTTGACATGGTTAGCGATTACGATGAGTTTGTTCGTAGCTTGGATGTTGATAATGTTCAGAAAGCAGCAGAAAAATTCTTTAATGATGCAAATATGCTTGAAATAATAATGAGCCCAGAACAGTAGGGTATAAATCTCTAATATAAAAAAGGCTGCTTACGGGCAGCCTTTTTTATTGCGCCATAATGACAGATAGACAAGCCTTTTGCGCCAAAGTGTCTCTGTATTCTGATTGGCAAATTCTTTGAACGAATATTGATATCTAAAAAATTATTAATATTCTTAAAGAAAGGGGAAAAATATGAATTTAAATAACTTAACCATAAAATCGCAGGAGGCAATTCAACAGGCTGTAACAGTAGCTCAGGGTTATGGGCATCAGGCTGTAGAGCCGGTACATATTGTGAAAGGTGTATTAAGTCAAGCAGAGAGCGTAACAGCCTTCTTGCTAAAAAAGATGGGTGTAAACCCAGCAACTTTTGATGGAGCCGTTACGAGTATTTTAGAAACGTATCCTAAGGTATCAGGTGGCGAACAGTATCTTAGTTCTGCTTCCCATAGGGTGATCCAGAAAGCCAACGACGCTGCCAAAGAAATGGGCGACCAGTTCGTATCCGTTGAGCACTTGCTGTTAGGGTTAATTAAGTCTGGCGATCAGGCGTCACAAATAATGAAGGATGCTGGAGTAACTCAGAATGACCTAACAAAGGCAATAAAGGAACTTCGGAAGGGATCTAAGGTCGATTCTCAAACTGCAGAAGATACCTACAATGCTCTGAATCGTTTTGCTTTGCATCTTAACGAAATGGCTCGTAGCGGAAAACTCGATCCCGTTATCGGTCGCGATGAGGAGATACGCAGGGTGCTTCAAATTCTTTCGCGTCGTACAAAGAACAACCCTATTCTTATTGGTGAGCCCGGCGTTGGTAAAACCGCCATAGCTGAAGGTATAGCCCATAGAATTGTAAATGGGGATGTTCCTGATAATTTGAAGTCTAAACAATTCTACTCGCTTGATATGGGCGCTTTAATCGCAGGCGCAAAATATAAGGGTGAATTTGAGGAGCGATTGAAGTCTGTTGTAAAGGAGGTGGTCTCCTCCGATGGCGAGGTTATTCTGTTTATTGATGAGATACACACTCTGGTAGGGGCAGGAAAAAGCGAGGGAGCGATGGATGCCGCCAACATTCTTAAACCTGCTTTAGCCAGAGGAGAGCTACGAGCAGTTGGAGCAACCACCCTAAGTGAGTATCAAAAATACTTTGAGAAGGACAAAGCGTTGGAGCGTCGTTTTCAAACAGTTTTAATTGATGAGCCAACGGTAGCCGATGCTATTTCAATCCTTCGCGGGTTAAAAGATAGATACGAGGCGCACCATTCAGTAAGAATCATGGATGAGGCTATTATATCGGCCGTTGAACTCTCCCACAGGTATATTACCGATAGGTTCTTACCCGATAAGGCAATTGATTTAATTGACGAGTCGGCATCAAAACTTCGTCTTGAAATGAACTCTGTCCCAGAAAGTATCGATGAGATTGAGCGAAAAATTAAGCAGCTGGAGATTGAAAGGGAAGCCATAAAGCGCGAGGGTGATAAAAAGAAAATGGAGAGCCTGAGCCAGCAAATTGCTAACTTAAGTGAGGAGCACGACGGCCTAAAGGCAAAATGGAAGGAAGAGAAAGCCATTATTGAAAAAATCCAACAAAACAAGCAGGCCATAGAGAACTATAAGCTAGAGGCAGAAGATGCAGAACGCAGAGGCGACTACGGGAAGGTTGCAGAGATTAGGTATGGAAGAATTAAAGAGGCCAAGGAATCAATAGATGAGCTTAAGAATGAACTTGCCCAAAGCCAGTCAGAGCTGGCTCTTATTAAGGAAGAGGTAGAATCTGCAGATATTGCAGAGATTGTTGCTCGTTGGACGGGTATTCCTGTGAGCAAAATGTTGCAGAGTGAGCGCGAGAAATTGCTATTGCTTGAGGAGCAGCTTCATAATAGAGTTGTTGGTCAAGAAGAGGCCATCACGGCAGTTGCCGATGCCGTTCGCAGAAGTAGGGCAGGTCTGCAGGATGCAAAACGACCCATCGGTTCATTCATATTTCTGGGAACAACCGGAGTGGGAAAAACGGAGTTGGCCAGAGCATTAGCCGAGTTTTTGTTTAACGATGAGAGCCTTATGACCCGCATCGACATGAGTGAGTATCAGGAGAGGCATTCTGTATCTCGCCTAATTGGAGCACCCCCCGGTTATGTGGGTTACGATGAGGGCGGTCAGCTCACCGAGGCTGTTAGGCATAAGCCATACTCTGTTGTGCTCCTCGATGAGATAGAGAAGGCGCACCCCGATGTGTTTAATATACTACTTCAGGTTCTTGAGGATGGACACCTTACAGACAACAAGGGCAGAAGGGTTGACTTTAAGAACACGATTATTATCATGACATCTAACATCGGTTCTCAGATAATTCAAGGAAATCTTCATGATACTGACAATGAGGTTACTAAAGAAATCCTTGATAAAACCAAAAATCAGGTATTCGAGGTGCTAAAGCAAACTATACGCCCCGAGTTCTTGAATAGGGTGGATGAGATAATAATGTTTTCTCCTTTAACTATTAGCGAGATTAAGGATATTGTTAAAATACAGTTTGCAAGGGTAAGTAGAATGCTTCAGGAGCAGGGTGTTAATATAAATATAACCGAAAGTGCTATTACTTGGATTGCTAAAGCTGGGTTCGACCCACTGTACGGAGCAAGACCTATTAAAAGGCTTATGCAGAAGTATATACTTAACAAATTGTCAAAAGAAATACTTGCTGGTAGCATAGATAGGTCTAAAACCATAACCGTCGATTATTTCGATAGCGGCGAGCTGGTTTTTAGAACTGAGTAGTTTTTCTTAAAAAGGTTTGAATAGGTTTCTGGTCTATTCAAACCCTTTTAAACACTCATCAACGCTATTGTTAATATCGAACACAGTTTGTAGTTGAAGCAGCTTAACTAGCTCCATTACTTCAGGAACAATATTACAAAGTTTTAGCTGGGCATTATTGCTTTTTGCTGTTCGTAAAATAGATAGGAGCGCACCAAAACCAGTACTGTCAATATAATCCAAATTCCCAAGGTTTAAAACAATTTTTAACCCAGGTTGATCTATTAACTTAGTAACTTCAACCTTAAACTTTTGTGACACTGCTGCATTCAGCTTGTTTTCAGTTTCTGTTGAAACCACAAGCACATCATCAATCTTTTCAACTTTTATCATACCTTTATTTAATTAAAGTCGGGTTATTATATCCTTAAGTTCTACTATTGCTTCATTGCTAATTCTCTTGTACCTGTTAATATAGGTGGGGTACTGCTCAGTATTTGAATTTAGTTTAGCCTTCTGTTCAAGTTCCTTCATTTCTTGTGCCAACATGGTAATACCAACAGTTGAAAGGCTGCCTTTAATTTTGTGAGCAAGTTTTGAAAGCGTCTGGTAGTCTTTATTTTCTAAAAGATTTTCCAACTGCTCAGAAAACTTAGGCGCTTGCTCAATATACATATCTACTAAATCAAGTATTAGCTCATTATTACCGTCAGCAACTTCCTTTAGTAACTCTGTATCAATGTGTTTGTAATTACTCATTAACTTGTTTGTTAGATGGTTACAGGGCTAATGTATTGTTAATAAAAAACTAATCATCCAACTTTATTTTTACAAATATATTGAAATTTCGTGTAACTTAGTTAAAAAATAATGCTTTAAAACAACTCTTGAATCTATAAGTTAGCATACGTTTGAATTGGGTTTTATTAAAAAATCTTTTACGTTTGTATTTAAAATAAATTTACTTACCCTACTAACATTTATTAGTAATGAAAAATACTCCATTCACAAAATTTCATATAGAACTGGGAGCAAAAATGGTTCCTTTTGTTGGTTACAACATGCCAATTGAGTACTCTGGAATTAATGATGAGCATATCACAGTGCGCGAGAAGTTAGGCGTTTTCGACGTTTCGCATATGGGTGAGGTTTGGGTAAAAGGACCCAAGGCTCTCGATTATTTGCAGTATGTTACAACCAATGATGTTGCCGCTTTAGTTGACGGCAAGGTTCAGTACACTTGTCTGCCCAATGGCAAAGGTGGAATTGTTGACGACCTGCTGGTGTACCGATTTGATGCAGAAACTTATCTTCTGGTTATTAATGCAGCAAACATTCAAAAAGATTGGGATTGGTTTTGTAGCCATGCATCAAAATTTGGACTAACACCTGGTAAAGAACTCTATAACGCATCCGATGAGATTGCCCAGCTTGCTGTGCAGGGGCCCCTCGCTTTAAAAGCAATGCAAAAGTTAACCAGCGAATCGGTTGAAGATATGAAGTTTTACACCTTTAAAAAGATTGATTTCGCGGGAGTTAAGGATGTAATATTTTCAACAACAGGATATACTGGCGCCGGTGGTTGTGAGGTATATTGTTCGAACGATGATGCTGAGAAGCTTTGGAAAGCAGTTTTTGAAGCTGGCAAAGAATTTGGGATTAAGCCCATTGGCCTTGGTGCTCGCGATACTCTTCGTCTTGAAAAGGGTTTCTGCCTTTACGGAAACGATATTACTGAAAATACATCGCCCCTTGAGGCTGGCTTGGGATGGATAACCAAGTTTGTGGATCATAAAAATTTTATTGATAAGGACTATATGCTCAACCTTAAGTCTCAGGGCCTCAAGCGTAAGTTGGTTGGTTTTGAGATGATTGACAGGGGAATACCGCGCCAACATTACGAGATTCATGATAAGCATGGCGAAGTAATTGGGGAAGTAACATCAGGTACCATGTCGCCTATGATGAAAAAAGGAATAGGAATGGGCTACGTACTAATTGAATTTGCCAAGCCCGATACCGAAATCTTTATTAACATACGAAACAAGAAACTTAAGGCTAAAGTTGTAAAACAGCCAATATATAAAGAGAATTAGTTGAATTTTAATCATATTTATTGAGGTGTAAAGAGTGCACAACCACCTTTACACCTTTTTTTATACACACAATCATGACAAAACGTAAAATTGAAGTTTGCTTTGCAGTTGAAAACGCACCCCACTACGATGTTAAAAACAGTAATGTTGTTGTTGTTGATATTTTTAGAGCCACTTCAGCAATTTGTGCTGCATTTGCCAACGGAGCAAAAGCAATTATCCCCGTTCCTACTGAGAAACAAGCAATGGAAGCAAAGGAGAAAGGCTACATTGTTGCAGCTGAGAGGAATGGTCAGACGTTACCCTTTGCCGATTTCGGCAACTCTCCCTTCAACTTCACCCCCGATAGGGTAAAGGGGAAAGAGGTTGCCTATAGCACAACCAACGGAACCCGAGCAATTTCAGTTGCCTCACAAGGAAAATCAGTAATCATTGGCTCGTTCATAAACATTTCAGCCGTGACAAACTGGATAGTTAAACAATCTTCTGGCGATATTCTTGTTCTTTGCGCTGGTTGGAAGGGAAGATTTTGCCTTGAAGACCCCCTCTTTGCTGGAGCGTTGGCCCAAAAACTTTTAGCAACGGGCATTTTTTTTACAGACAGCGACTCAACTCATGCTTCTATGCAACTATGGGATTTGGCTAAAAATGATATAATGGGATATTTAGAGAATGTTGCACAGCGTCATAGGCTAAAAAGAATGGGACTCGATGATGTGTTAGAATATTGCTTTACTCCTGATAGCTCAAATCAGGTTCCAACGCTCCTTAATGGGAAATTAGTTGTAGAGGATTAAATCTTGCAATGGCAAAACTTATTAG
>JBKHAH010000075.1:0-15913 GCA_046542995.1 Bacteroidales bacterium | reverse complement strand
TTGGTAGTCGGCTGTGTCTCGGAAGACAACTGTACTATGGCTGGATGCCGAAATAGGCGGTGGGGAGTGGGAAGTGGTGTCTGAGGGTCTCGAAGACACAGGGAGAGAGTGTGATTGATTGATTAAAAGTGAAAGGTTGCGGATTGCGCCTACCTGCACTTGGCTTCGGGAGGTGAAGGTTACGAAACCAGACGCTGAGGAGGTCGCTGAGCTAGCCGAAGTGCTCTTGAAGCGGGAGTGTTATGAGTTTTAATGATTGGTTGCCAGACCCAACAGCCACAAGGGGATTGATTTATCGCTACCAACCTCGATACCATCGGTGAGGGTAAATACTTCCTTGCTGCGGGGTTTTCTTCTCTTTGCTCCTTTTGGTCCTTCTAATGCAAACAGCCATTTTCCCTCAAAATCGAAAAACCCTCTACTTGTGATTTTTACCTGACCCATTGAGCCAAGAACATTTGCTGCAAAGGTTAAAATTAAAGCATCTCTGTCAGGAGAAACCGATGGGAGAAGCTGCGCGGAGTTAGGATTATTTAGATACACCATCTCTGGTTTCTGAAGGATGCTTATTGCACTACCAGAAGGATAAAGCATTTGGATAAGGCTGGCCTTCTCCAAATGGAAAAAATAGTTTATAAGCGTATTGCGATGCACGCCTATTGTCTCGCTTATTTTTACTAAATTGGGCTTAAACGGAACGCTCTGCGCGATAGCATTCAGCAACTTTTTAATTTTATGGGCGTTTCTTGAATCGTACCCCTCCATGTAGGCCATATCGGACTCAATTGTTTGGCAAATTGATGATTCTAACTCGCGCTTAAATGCTTCGTAATCTGAGCAATCAAAAAGATAATAACCCATTGTAAGGTACTTGTCGAAATGATATGCGGGCTTAAATTCTTTAGTCATCTCAAGAGCAATGGCTTGATGATCATCAAGCAGGGTATCCAGGGTTACTGCCGGTAGGTTGGCAATGTCATACATCTCTAAATACTCTCTAAACGATAATCCATAAAGGTTGTGGATGGTTGCCCTCTTGCTTAGGTTTGCATAATGCTTTAGAATATCAATGGTGGAAGCGCCTGCAAAAACCACCTTTAAATCGGGGAGAGTGTCATAAATAATTTTGAGTTCCTGCGACCACTGCGGGTATTTGTGTACCTCGTCGATATAAAGAAGCGTTCCTCCTTTATTAGAAAATTCTGTAGCAAAACGATGAAGAGAGGCTCCAGCAAACGCCAAATCATCCATTGAAATATACAATGCATGGGAATTAACACCATGGTTTTTGCTAATTTGCTGTAAGAGCAGGGTTGTTTTGCCTAATCCACGAGCACCAAGTATTCCAATTAGCCTGTCGTTCCAATTAATTTGACTGGCTATACTCCTTGTAAAACCTAATGGCACCCGACTTATCAGGTAGTTTGATTTAAGCCTTAACCTTTCCATTGCACTTTTGTTTTAGCAAATATAATATTATTTTGCATTTATGCAAGTGCTTTTATGTGTTTTTTTAGTAATCAATATGTATTTTTAATTGCCCAATCTTGCTCTAATAAGCTCAATCATTTTGGGTACGCCTGTTGATGCGGGTTCCTTTATGAACGTAACATCATGTCCGGAGTAAACAGGAACGTCGTTGGGATCAACAAGAAATACGGGCACCTGTGGTGAAGCATAATCTATTAATCCTGCTGCAGGATATACATTTAATGACGTGCCAACCACTGCCAAAACATCTGCCTGCTGAGCAATTGCTGCTGCATCGGGAATTGCTGTAACAGCCTCGCCAAACCATACAATATGCGGGCGCAGCTGGGCGCCTTTATCGCAATAATCTCCAATGTGAATATCCTTGTAGCCAACATCGTAAATTAACTCGGGGTAGCGGGTCGATCGCACCTTGGTGAGCTCACCGTGAAGATGAAGAATTTTACTACTGCCAGCACGCTCATGCAAATTATCTACATTCTGGGTTATAATGTGCACATCAAAATCCTTCTCAAGTTGCGCCAACGCTTTATGGCCTGCATTTGGATTTACCGTACCCAACTGCCTGCGGCGGTCGTTATAAAACCGCAATACAAGCTCCGGATCTCTCTCCCATGCTTGTGGGCTGGCCACTTCCATAACATCGTACTCTTCCCAAAGGCCTCCCATGTCGCGGAAGGTTTTTATTCCGCTCTCGGCGGAAATTCCCGCACCGGTTAAAACTACTAGTTTTTTCATACTATAATAACTTTAAAACATTTTTGTAAAACATCGGAATATGACAGAATGCATGCTTGATAGTATCTTATTTTTAATTAAGAAATAAATTTTAATTTCCTTAAATATAAGAAAATGTATAGAATTTTAAGCCGCAAAGTATTTTAAGTGCAAGGTAATTTATCTATAAAAATATTTGGTGCGGATATTTACTCTTAACCTTACAAAAAATTGTAAATTTGTGCCCTTACGTATTTTGACATCAAGATAAGAAAATAGAAATGACAGACAAGAGCACAGAAAATATACTTGGGGCACCAAGAAACTTCCTGGAAGAGATTATTGAGGCGGACATAAGAAGCGGAAAGCACGATGGAAAAGTTCTTACCCGATTCCCCCCAGAGCCTAACGGCTACCTGCACATTGGCCATGCCAAATCAATATGCCTTAACTTTGGGCTGGCAAAAAAGTACGGAGGGCAAACCAACCTCCGCTTTGACGATACCAACCCTACCAAGGAGGATGTGGAGTATGTTGATTCTATTAAGGAGGATGTTAAGTGGTTGGGATTCGATTGGGCCAAGGAACTTTACGCATCGGACTATTTTGAGCAGCTATACGAATGGGCTATTAAGCTTATAAAAAAGGGGTTGGCCTATGTTGATGACCAACCTCAGGAGGAGATCAGGCTAAACCGTGGCACCGTAACAAAACCTGGAATTGAAAGCCCCTGGCGCAATAGGTCGGTTGAAGAGAATCTTGATCTGTTTGCCCGCATGCGCAACGGCGAATTTAAAGATGGCAGCCGCGTTTTACGTGCTAAAATAGATATGGCCCATCCCAACATGCTCATGCGCGATCCGCTCCTTTACAGGATAATTCATGCCGAACATCACAGAACAAGTGGCGATTGGTGCATTTACCCCATGTACGATTACGCCCACGGGCAAAGCGACTCCATAGAGCAAATCACTCACTCAATCTGTACGCTGGAGTTTGATGTTCACAGGCCGCTTTACGACTGGTTTATTGAGAAGCTGGAGATATTTCCATCAAAACAATACGAGTTTGCGCGCCTTAACCTTACCTATACGGTTATGAGCAAGCGCAAGCTACTACAGCTTGTTCAAGAAGGCTTTGTTAAGGGATGGGACGACCCTCGAATGCCAACAATATGCGGTTTGCGCCGCCGGGGGTACACACCTGAGTCAATCCGTACATTTGCCGATAGGGTTGGCGTAGCCAAGCGCGATAACGTGATTGACCTCTCGCTGCTTGAATATTGCATCCGCGAGGATTTGAACAAAAAGGCTGAGCGCCGTATGGCTGTGCTTAAACCTTTAAAGGTTGTAATTACAAACTACCCTGAGGATAAGTACGAGGAGTTTGATGCTGTAAATAACCATGAGGATGAATCAGCAGGGAAGCGTAAGGTTCCATTTGGTCGTGAGCTCTACATTGAGCAGAACGACTTTATGGAGGATGCTCCCAAAAAATTCTTCCGTTTAGCCCCCGGTCGCGAGGTTCGCTTCAGGTACGCTTACTTTATTACCTGCAATGAGGTTATAAAAGATGATGAGGGTAATATTGTAGAGCTACATTGCACTTACGACCCAGAAACCAAAGGGGGCAACTCGCCCGACGGGCGAAAGGTAAAGGGCACCATTCACTGGGTTTCGGCCAAGCATGCTCTGGAGGTTGAGGTAAGGCTGTTCGACAGGCTATTCATCAATCCGGATCCGAATAATGTTCCTGAAGGGGCCGACTGGAAGGATACGCTAAATCCCGACTCGCTTGAGACGGTTAAAGCATTTGCTGAACCATCGTTGAAAGATTTGAAGCCGCTGGATAAGTTTCAGTTTGAGAGGTTAGGATACTTCTGTGTTGATTACAATAGTAAACCAGAAAAACCTGTGTTTAACCGAACGGTTACGCTACGGGATACTTGGGCGAAAATTTCGGGAAAATAAGCAGATAAAAGGTAGTAAAGGTGAGGGTGCTGAAAACTTATTTCTATTACAGCACCCTCTATGTTATTTAGATACTTATCTGTTTTCGTACTGCTGCTGGTAGTATTTCTGGTAATCTCCTGAGATTATATCGGATAACCACTTCTTATTAGCCAGATACCAGTCGATGGTTTTCTCAATTCCCTGCTGAAAAGTTACAGAGGGTTCCCATCCCAAGTCATTTTGTATCTTGCTTGAATCAATGGCGTAGCGCAAATCGTGCCCAGCCCTATCTTTTACAAAAGTGATAAGAGACTCTGACGAGCCCTCTTCACGTTTCAGTTTCCTATCCATTATTCTGCAAATGAGCCTTACCAGATCAATGTTTTTCCACTCATTATTACCGCCAACATTGTAGGTCTCGCCATTCTTGCCATTATGATAAATATTATCTATAGCCTCCGCATGATCCTCAACGTAGAGCCAGTCCCTTACGTTCTCTCCCTTTCCGTAAATTGGCAATGGTTTCATGTGCTGTATATTGCTTATTACAAGGGGGATTAATTTTTCGGGGAACTGGTTGGGGCCATAATTATTGGAGCAGTTTGAAATAACCACAGGAAGGTTGTATGTGTGGTAATATGCCCTTACAAGGTGGTCGGACGATGCCTTGGAGGCCGAGTATGGACTACGAGGATCGTATGGGGTAAACTCAGTAAATAGACCATCATCACCTAAACTACCATAAACCTCATCGGTTGAGATGTGATAAAAAAGTTTACCGCTGAAATCATTCCCCCAA
This sequence comes from Bacteroidales bacterium, assembly GCA_046542995.1. Taxonomy (GTDB): domain Bacteria; phylum Bacteroidota; class Bacteroidia; order Bacteroidales; family Tenuifilaceae; genus Perlabentimonas. The sequence goes on along the minus strand of JBKHAH010000075.1, from coordinate 10,954 downwards.
TGGGCTCTGGCTGCGTTAAGCAGATTTACTGTGCCCTCAATGTTAGTTTTAATGAAGGCCATGGGGTTAGCAATGGAACGATCAACATGCGACTCGGCTGCCAAATGAATAACCCCTTGTATGTTGTATTTTGAGAATACATCATCCATTGCTTTGCTATCGGTAATATCGGCCTTAACAAACTTGTAGTTTGGCTTCTTTTCGATATCAATCAGATTCTCAAGGTTCCCAGCGTAAGTTAGGCAATCCAGATTAATAATATTATAATCGGGGTAACTATTAACGAACCTTCGTATAACATGGGAGCCAATAAAACCTGCACCTCCGGTAATAAGTATCGATTTCATATTTTAGATTTTATTAGTAGCAAGATGTTCTGTTCTTATCATTGTAAGATTGGGGTTACAAAGTGTGCGTATCGCGGTACATTTTCTCCCATTTCCATGCATTTTTGAGTGATTGAGCCAGCGGTGTAGAGGCCGTCCAACCCAATTCCTTTCTAGCCTTTTTTGTATCGGCGTAAATAAGCGGAATATCACCCACTCTGCGCGGTGCGTAGCTCCATTTTAATTGGATATTATTTTCGCGCTCAAAGGTTTCAATCACCTCCTTAACGGATACACCTTCGCCAGAGCCTAAATTAAAAGCCTCAAAATTAGGAAAATTGGGTTTTGTAAATATCCTATCGATTGATTTTACATGGGCTTTAGCCAGATCAACAACATCAATATAATCGCGCATGGCAGTTCCGTCGGGGGTTGGGTAATCGTCGCCAAACACTTTTAGTTCATCCCTAACGCCTGCGGCTGTTTGAGTAATGTATGGTATAAGGTTGTTTGGCGTGCCAATGGGCAGTTCCCCAATTACTCCGGATGGATGAGCGCCAATGGGGTTGAAGTACCTAAGTGATATGTACTTGAAATCATTATTAATGTTTGCATAATCGGCAATAATGCTCTCACACATCTGCTTTGTTCGCCCATAGGGCGAGGTGGTTGGGGTCATGGGCAGCTCCTCGTGATATGGAAGGGTGGCCTTCTCGCCATAAATTGTACATGAGGATGAAAAGACCAAATTGTTCACCTTGGCCTCACCCATTTGGTTTAAAAGCTGAATGAGCGAGAGTAGGTTATTTTGATAGTATTCCAGAGGCTTTTCAATTGACTCCTTCACTGCTTTATAGGCCGCAAAATGTATTACTCCGTTAATATCGTGGTGCTCATTAAACACCTTGGCTAACTCATCAGGTTTTGTGCAATCCGCTTTATAAAATGGAGGCTTAAATCCAACAATCTTCTCAATTCCATTAAGGATGAACTCATTTGAGTTAGAGAGGTTATCCAGAATTACAACCTGATATCCTGATTTAATTAGCTCTACAACAGTATGTGAACCAATAAAACCAGTACCTCCGGTTACCAATACTTTTTGCATAATTGATTCAATATAAGGATGGGTTAATACTAATACTCATTAGGATTAGCGGACTCAATTTTTCTTACATTCTTAGCTACCTCCTGCCCTCTCTCGTTCGTTTCAATGGTGAACTCTAATAAATCATCATTGTATATGTCGTTAAAATCACCCTCCATAACATCCTGATAATGAAAGAACAAGTTATTAGGCGGATACTGGATAAACCCATAGCCATTATTCATATTCATTGCCTTACCCTGATGTAGCTCCGCATCCTTCTCAACACTTGTAACGCGCTTAGGATTTGAATACTCTGGGAGATCGAAAAGATTATTTACAAGAGGATTATTGGCTTTTAATCCATTGTTAATTATCTCGTGCATGGCAATTGGGTAGGTTACCTCCTGAATAAGATCCTGTGAGGTACGTGTAACCACATCGCGCCCCATATCATCGGTATATTCGAAATCCCAGCTAAGTACCATCACCTTTGTCCCCAGTGAGTTAAGTTTTCGTATGAGGGGCACATAATCGCCATCGGAGGTAATAAGCACAACCACATTGAAGCGTTTATAGAATGCCTGCTCAAAGGCCTCTAAGGCCAACCAAACATCTATCCCCTTCTCCTCCTTCTTTCCGCTTCGGTTTCGGATGGGGAGGTAGTGCGTAACAACCCCTTCGGACATTAGGATATCATCAAAAACCCTGTCGTTGTAAAGCTGATTTCCTCGCTGGCTAGCTTCCTGCGCGCTAATACGGCCGCGAAAATAGTGGGCTTCTATTACCTGACAGAACTGAGCCGAAACATCCTCCTCCTTGGCCACAAGGTTACGGATGAACTTATGCAGCCCGGCAATATTCAGCCTTTTTTGTCTTGAGTGAAAATAGTTATAGTAATTGCTTACGTGAAGAAAATAGTTACCATCATAAAATACGCCAATTCTTTTTAATTCTTTCGTGTTATCGTGCATTTGCTTAATATTTAATTGTTTTTATATAATAATCATTCTATGCCAATATTTTGAAGAACGCTTTTAAATACTATCAATTGCAAAGGTAGGGATTTATAATAACTAAGCAATTGGTAATGCCTGGCTCTCTTTTAAAAAATGTTATAATGTTAATTGAAAAAGGCTACTCAGAGCAAAAGTCATCTATAGTCCAGCTACAGGCAATAACCAGCTCATTATCATTAAAAGCCCTGCTGTTAAAATTTCTAATGGAGCCCATCACCTGTTGAGCCTTGCTATCGTCCTTAAACTGCATTATAACTGCGGAGTTATAACCTGGCCAAACAGATGTGTTAAAACGATTGTCGCCCTTAATATTTTTTGCAGTAACCTGCTCAATAACCTGATAGGATTCAACATTTAAGCTATCGAAATGTTTTAAAAGCGGTTCAAGAACGCTAACATTGCATGTGCAGTATATTATTTTCATGGTTTGAAAGTATATTTAAAACTTGAAAACTAATAAAATTTAAGATACCCAATGTTTACGGGCAATTATATTAAACTATTTTTCATAAACCTCGGTGTAAAAACCCATTTTATGTGGATGATCGAATACAATAGCATTTCGGTTTAACTTTCGCATCATAAATAGGCTAATAATATCGCCAGCTGCCGCCATTGTAAAGAATGCTCCAAAAAGCAAAAACCAACCAATACCCGTAACAATTCCTAAAACTGTAGGCATAATTCCCATAACTATGAGTGGCATGGCTGCGCCCAAAGCGTAATGCTTCAATTTCAAGGACTCAACACAATGGCAATAGGGCATTAAATATTTCCACTCAATTCCATAATTTATAGATTTTAAGCCTCTCTTAACAAATAATGCCCATGTTACTCCGTGGAGGAGTTCATGCAGAGGCATACCCGCTAATAAAATCAACAAAAAAATATTTAACTCCCACCTTCCAATACTCTGAATAAAAGATATATCCCAAATAAAGATGAATGGTAATACAAATAGAATAGCTACGGGCACTATCAGAAAGATTGAGTAGATAGTTACCTTCCTGTTGCTCATTGTGTATTCAACTATATTCTTCCCTTCTGTAACCATTTCGTTTTATGATTGAGCCTCCTCAATTTTCTTTTCCTTACCATGCGCTACTGCGTAAAGGGTTGGCACTACCAACAAGGTAATAAATGTTGATGCGAGTAGCCCTCCAATCATTGTAATGCCTAGTGGCTGATACGCTTCGCGCCCCATGCCCTGACTTAGCGCAAGGGGAAGCATGCTGAGCATGGTTGTGAAGCTTGTCATAAGCACAGGGCGTAAACGGCTACGACCACCCTCCTGTATGGCATCGTAAAGTTTAAAACCACGCTTGCGTAGCAGATTAATATAATCAATTAGCACAATGCCATTATTTACCACAATACCAATAAGCATAATAACCCCAACAAAAGTTGTTACGCTAAGGGTGATGCCAGTTATTTTGAATGCCCAAATTACACCAATAAAAGTAAGCGGTACGGCAAACATTATGATAAACGGATCGCGGAACGATTCAAACTGCCCTGCCATTACCATATAAACCAGCGCTATGCCGAGGAAAAAAATCAGATACAAATCTGCGAATGATTGTCCTTGCTCTGCCGTTTGACCAGAGAGGGTGACATCAATTTCTGATGGGACACTAACATTACTGAGCAACTCCTGGGCTTCCTCCTGCCCCTCTCCTAACGATATTCCATTAAGCTCTGCCATTACTTTCACGATTCGTTCCTGAGAGTGCCTGTCAATTTGTAAAGCACCTGTACCCAAAGTAATATCAGCCACATTGCCTAATGGAACCTGCTGCCCCATAAGGTTGGTTAAACGAATATTTTTCAGCTGCTCAATATCGTTCCTGAACTCAGACTCGTACCTAATAATTATGGTAAACTCATCGCCCTCTTCCTTTAGGCCACCGGCCTCTGCACCATAAATACTCTCGCGTACCTGCATCCCAATCATGGCTGTATTTAACCCCATTGACGAGGCTTTAAGGCGATCAATTTTAACCTGTACCTCTGTCTTACCTTTATCGACCGTGCTAACCACATCAACAAAATTGGGTGATTGCATGAGTTTCCTACGAAGCTCATTAGCCATTGAGTTTAGCATATCGTAATTTGAGCCTGTAATGTGGTACTCAATGGGCTTCACGTTACCCGTAACAGCCTGTGAAATAATGCTTCCACCAATAATATTAAAATTTTCAATTTCGGGGATTTCTGCAAGATGCGGACGCAGATCGCTTGCTATTTGTTTTGCCGATCGGTCTCTGCTATTAGGCAGCGATAAATGGCAGAGAATGGTAGATATATTTTTACCCTCACGAAAACCTACCGATGTAAGCATCCCGTCCTCTGACTGCCCCGAAGTTGCCGACAGGCTTCCTGGAACCATCTCAGGCACCTCGCGTTCAAAAATCTCCATAACAATCTGTGCAACGCTATCGGTTTTAGCAGCAGTGGAGCTAATGTCGGTCTCAATAACTGCCATTATATCGCCAGCATCAAACTCGGGAATGTAATCGGTACCAAGATTCCTGCCAAACCACATGCTAACAACCAGCACAACAAGCACCGATAGCAGCGCGAAAGTCTTGTGAAAAACTGCCCATCCTAACGTTTTACGATATAACGTTTCCAAAAATTCGAAAACCTTCTCACTTGCTTTGTATAAGAGCGTTCGCTCTTGAATTAGCCCGCGTTTTCGGCCTCTAAGTAACCTTGACGATGCCATTGGTGTTAATGTAAGAGCCGTGAACAGCGAAGCAAGCATGGTTACCGATGTAAGGATTGCCAGCTGCTTAAACATTACGCCAACCAGTCCTCCCATAAATATCATTGGGATAAAAACCATTAGCGTGGTTAATGTTGATGCTGTGATGGCAGTACCCATTTCATTGGTTCCAAAGATGGCTGCTTGCTTTGGTCGTGATCCCTTCTCAATATGCTGAGTGATGTTCTCCAGTACCACAATGGCATTATCCACCACCATACCCATTGCAATAATCAGGGACATTAAGCTAAATATGTTGATTGTCCAGCCAATAACGTGCATAAGAATAAAAGCGGTAATAAGAGAGAAGGGGATGGTTAAAAATACGATTAAGCTTAATCGCCACTCCCGCAAGAAGGCAAAAACTATCAGAACAACGAATATTAGCGCGTACCAAAACGATTTGGTGAGGTTATTGATACTCTCAACAATCAGCTCATCAGATTTTAGCACCTCATCAATCCTAACATCGGGAGGCAGCGTTGGCATAATCTCCTTAATTTCCTCACGAACAGCATCTACAACCTCAAGGGTGTTCTCACCCGTTTGGCGCTGAATCATAATTGCAACGCCTTGACCGTGCTGGGTTCGCGAATACTCGTCCAGTTCCTTAAAACCATCGGTAATGGTGGCCACATCTTTTAATTGAATAACCCTGCCATTAAAACTAATCAAGGCAATTTCGCCCAACTCATCAACATTCTCAATGTCGCCAGGTACACGTACGGCAAAATCGTTATCGCCCACCTTAATGCTTCCACCAGGAATGGTAATATTCTCGGCTTTGAGTATTGTTGATATTTGGTTTATTGATAGATTGTATGCAGCCAGCCTATGTGGATCTACATCAACCTTTACCTCCCTAACAGGAGTAGCTAATACCATTACTGAGCCTACACCGGGTAGCTTTCGTATGGGTGCAGCAATCTGATCCTGAATAATCTTCTCAAGCCCGTTGTAACTCTCCTTTGCAGTTACCCCGTAGATTAGAACAGGTAGTAACGAAGAGTTAATTTTGTAAATAACCGGATTATTAGCCCCGTTGGGCAGGTTGTTTCTTGCCATCTCAATTAGGTCGCGCGCATTGCTTGCGGAGGAGTTGATATTTGCACCCCATTCGAACTGAAGCGTGATAAAGGAAACATTCTCTTTTGATTGGGAGCTAATCTCGTTTAGGTTCTCAGTTCCACCCAGCACAGACTCAAGCGGGCGCGTTACCTGCTGCTCAACCTCGGAGGCCGAAGCGCCGGGGTAAACCGTAATTACGGTGAGGGTGGGCAGCTCCATTTCGGGCATAACATCGAGCGGTAGGCGGGTAAGCGAAACCAAGCCAAACAGCAAGAGCGCCATAAACAGCATGGCAATTGCTACTGGACGACGAACGGATATTTTTGGGAGTATCATACTGATTTTCTATGTTTTTATACTTAACTCAAATGGTGCTGATTCTGGGAAATTATCTCACATCTACCTTTTGACCGTTGGATACCCTTGACTTGCCCTCAGCAATAATTTGCTCGTTGGGTTTTATTCCGGTAACTGCAACCATATCGCCATTGGTGTATGTTCGCGATACGGTTACCCTACGGGCAGTATCATTATCAACAACAAAAACAAAATCTTCGGCTGTTCCGGGCACTCTCGATATGCAGTTTAATGGTACAAATACTCCCTCCTGCTTGGGGAGCGTTACAATAATTTTGGCAAACATGCCGGGCTTAATCTCACCTGATGGGCTTGGCAGTTCGATTTCAACAGGAGCAGTTCGGGTTGTTGTTGATAGCATGTGCTTGATGCTTGAAATTTCTGCAGTAAACTTTTTGTATGGGAATGCATCGAGGGCAACCTCAACCTGCAGCCCTTTTTTAATATGAGCCAGGTCCTTCTCGTTTACTTCAAATTTTATTCTTACCGGATTCAGCTGCATAAGGCGGACAATGCCTGAACGCATGGAGTATCCCGGTTCAAGCCCAGGGTTTAGGAAGTATATTTCACCCTCCTCCATCATGCGGTCAACAATAGTACCCGAGAAAGGGGCATAAACCCGCGTATTTTTCCGAACCATCTCCGTTTTAGCATTGGATGCATCGAGCTTCGCCTTTATGTGGTCGTACTCCATCTGGCTAACGCTCTCCTTCTCTCTTAGGCGTTTAACCCTCTCGTAATCCTTCTTTAATGCCTGATTTTCAACCTCTGCCTGCGTAAGCATCTCATCGGAGAGCTCAACGATAAGGTCCCCCTCGTTAACCTGCTCACCCTCTTGATAAAAAATCTTCTCAACCTTTCCGGGCAGGGCAGCCCCCAAGTTCGATTCGCGGTTAGCAAACACTGTACCCGAGTAGGTTAAGGTGGGCGAATAGGTTTTTGTTTTAGATTGAACAACGGTAACAATGGGACTCTCATCGCTTTTCTGCTCTACATTATCTTTAGTCCCATTACAACTGGTAAGCACAATGAAAGATGTTAGGATTGTGATTAAATAAGTGGCTTTCATAATTATATTATTGTAAGATTATTCAGATTGAAATTACACTAGTTTATTAAGCTACCTGAAACCCTGCGAAGTTTTACCTGACTAAGCTTATACTCCATTCTCGCTTCAATAAGGTCGCTAAGGGCACTCTGCCATAGAGCCTGCGCTTCAAGCACATCGGTGGTTTTTATCATTCCCTCCTCAAATGTATCGTTGGCCACATCCAGATTCTCCTTTGCCAGCTCAAGGCTCTCCTCAGCCATCATCACTTTCTTTGCAACCTCATTAGCACTGTAAATTGCCTGCTGCACTTCAAGCGAAATTAGCTCTTTGGTCTCTGTCATTTTTATCTCAGCAGCACGCTTCTCGTGCCTCGCTGCCCTTAGGGAGTGCGCTTTATCGTTCCAATGAAAAATGGGAATATTTACAGCGATGCTAACGTTCCAGTCGCCACCAAAACTTTCAGAAAACCCCTTATACGGATTCGGGTTAAGCATCATGTAGCCAGCCGTTAATCCAACGTTAGGCATGTAGCGCGATTTCATAAGATTTACACCAGATTCAGCAATATTTAACGCCTGATTTAACGATTCAAGCTCCGGACGGTGAGCAAAAGCACTATCCACGTAAGCTCTGTCAGGAAGAGGCTTAACGGCTACGTTTAGGCTATCGGTAAGTATTATATCCGAGCCAAGAGGCAAGCCCGTTAGCTGACATAGCGCCATGCGTGAAAGCGATAGCCCGTTCTTTGCTTTAAGCAAATTGAGTTTGGCTTCATTAAGTTTCACCTTTACCTGTAGTAAATCGTTCCTAATTACAATGCCCTCCTCGTATAGGTTGTTTAAATCATCGTTTAGCTCCTCAAGAAGCTTCTTGTAGCTCTGCGCCATGCTCACCTTTTCCTGAAGCGACACCACGCGCCAGTAGCTCTCCTCTGTTTTAAAGAGCACTTCGGACTCCTCCTTTGAAAGGTTTGCCCGCGCCAGCTTCTCGGTATGCTGGGAGATTCGATGCATCTCCTTTATTTTACCCCCTGTGTAAATTGGTTGCACAACCGTAACCCCTCCTGCAAACATGTTTTTTGCTCCAAAATTCAGCTGATCTTTGGGGAGCCAGGCGTAGTTCTGGAAAATAGGATTACCGTCGGAGTCGTAAATTATCTCATCGGTAAAAGGATGTAATACGAAGGTATTCTCGGGGTCCCTGTTTGGATCAAACTGGTTTGTTTCAGGATCAATGGATGAGAATGGTACCGAGGGAATAAACAGGTCGTTCTCAAGAAGATTTATCTGCCTGTTGGTACGCATATATAGCGCGTTGGCGCTAAAATTTGGGAAATAGCCAGTTCGTGCCGATTTTGTTAGGGCGTTAGCCGCACCTACCTGTTCCTTGGCAAATTTAATTGCATGATTATTCTCCAGGGCAAGCTCCTTGCATTGCTCTAGGGTAACCTCCTGTTGCGCCTTTAAGGTAAAAGTTACAAAAACCGCAAAGAAAACAGCAATAAATAGTCTGATTATCATGGTTCTACTCATTTCTTATAACTATTCCATAAAAAAGTATATCAAGCAAATCATCAAGTACCGACTCCAAATCGTCGGCTTTGGGACTGTTAATAAGCAGAGGCATTTCAAGCCCCTTCATAGCGGTTATAACAGCAATGGCAGAAAGTTCCAAATCTTTAATTTTAAAGGCTCCTGCACTGGCTCCTTCGTTAAGTATTCGCTTAATTATTTCAACCTCCTCCGTATCGTATTTTGAGCGAAGTTTTTCTGCCAGCTTCAGGTTGTAAACATCCTTCTCGTTAATTAGCGCGTAGTAATTAACCATTACCTGCACAGCCTGCATCCGTGTTTTTACATACTGCCTGAGCTTTTCCATTGCCGATATGGGTTTTGCCAGTATGGCATTAATTTTCTCCCTAAGCGCATCGGCCTCGCTATCGACAACGGCCTGAAATATATCCTCCTTACTGTTAAAATAGTAATATATGGAACTTTTCCCTTTACGTAGCGCCTGAGCAATATCGTCAACGGTGGTTTTTTTAAAACCAAAACGGGCAAATATCTCCGAAGCAATTCCAACAATACTGTCCCTCATATCGCTGTGCGATTGCTCCTTCTTATCATCTAGTTTTGTCATGAAATAGACTTTTCGACCATTATTCTTTTTCAGTCCAAAAGTACAATAGTCGAGAACAAAAAGCAAGGAATTAGGAGTTATTTTTATTAAAAAACCGCAAAGCCTAACTATATGGCCTTACGGTTTATAAATTGAGTTTGATCAAATTATCGCATACCCAACATTCAGTTACTATAGATTAATTGTTTTTATTCCTTTATACACCGAACAGATAACCCGTTACTAGGAGGTCCAGCATGTTTCCCTATGGTTGCAAAATTGGTATTTATATTACGGTAAAGCGGGACTATTTCTTCCCATAGAGAGGAAGACCACATGTAAGAGTTGTTGCCCTTAGAGGAAAATTCTACATCCCATGAAGAGAACCGGTGCCCTCCAGGAATAGCGGTAAACCCGCTGCTATTGGTAGCAAAGCGATTGGGGTAGTCCCAGTGCAGGGTGCCGGTTTCCTTCATCCTACCACCCACCACAGAGTTTGTTGTCCCATCATCATTGGTTGCGCCATCACCTGCATCAACGTACTCTACCAGAATACTCCAATCCTCATCGGTTGGCACGCGCCAGGCCATTGGGCAGAGGCCGCGCTCATCGTCAACGGCATACCAGTTGTAAAGCAAGCCGTAGGTGGCAATGGAGTCAACATCAGTGGTGTTCTCGTAGCTGCACCACGCTCCGTAATCAAGATTACTCCAAAGGTAAGGGTCATCATCGCCAGTAACATTTGGAATGGGCTCAGCGTTGCGGTAATGCTTTACGCGCAGGTTCTCTGCCATCCATGTTTGCGTACCAATCTCAATGGTACGATACTCGTTGCCCTCAATGTCTGTCATTGTTCCATAGGTATGATCGGGGCTAAAAAGCGCGGAGGTTCGCCCCTGACGGAGTCCGGGTTCGTCCTTACTGCAAGTTGTAAAAAACATTACAATAAAAAACACAAGGATTAGGGATTTTAGGGTCATGCCAAGTGATATCGTTATATTTTGGTTGTTTTTTTGACAAATCTAAAAAAAAAACGAATCCGTCAAACATTATTGTAATATTTTACTTGCACCCCGTTAGCTTATGGCCATGCCCGTTATACAAAAGAGGGTGTCCAAAAACGGATTCCCTCTTTTTTATTCAATAAAATACTGATTATTA
>JBKHAH010000154.1:0-2987 GCA_046542995.1 Bacteroidales bacterium | reverse complement strand
CGTTTTCTATCCTCCTTCTCCTTATCATTTTTATGGTACAGCTCAATAAGAACTATTTTTTTGCTGGCAGGGAAATGGGCGTAAACCAACCGCAACCCTGAGTTTACTCCACGCCCTTTTAGTGCTTTACAGGCTATCTTTTTTACCTTAATAATACACGTTTCAATACCTAAATTGTTAATTCTAAAGTTAAATGGAGGGCGCTCGTCAGGCATAATTTCCAGTACCTGCTTTACAACCTTAATATCATCGTTAAGGGTTCTATACTTTTTCAGTAGGCCTTTTAGGTCCTTTTTAAACTCCTCTAGTTCGTCAAATATCATTGCTCTTCAGTTTCTTCACCATAGTTTCTAACAGAGAAGGGGGCTTCCCTGTAAAAAGCCAGCTCGTAATTTATCTCATCACCCTCTTTTGATGCCAGCCATGGCATATCTTTATGAGAATAGCTGCTTATTGCAGAGGCAGACCAATCGCTCATTTGCTCAATAACCCTGTCAATAACCTCCTTTTCACTTGCTTTAAGTTCCGTTAGGTTGGCTTTGGTTAGTGGTAAGTAGCGTGTTTGGTGCAAGCCGTAGTAATCCGTTTTAAAACGTTGTAGCTGCTTAGTATCAATCATTTGATTAATAATAGCATCTAATTTTTGGGGCACAGGGCCATAGGGCAATTTTCGGTATTTAGCGCCTGTTAAATGCTCCTCGTATAGTTCGTAGTAGTTAAAGTCAGAGAAGTAGAGCAGTTTATATAGTACAGTTTCGCCCACGTTGGGCTTGCCAGCGCATTTTTCGAGAATATACAGAAGCACGTTTTTGAATTTGTTAACCTGTAGCTTGGGTACTGAAATTCGTTCTTTAACACTTTGTTTTTTATTTTGGGGGATAAATTCAGTAGTACGGGAAGCATCAAAGTCTTTAGACATAAATTCATCCAAGGAGAAGCCAAGAATCATAGATAGCCGTTGCAACTCAAGAATGTCAACGCCCCTGTTGCCAAGTTCAATCTGCGCTAATGAAGGTCGTGAAATTTTTAATCTTTTGGCTAAATCGACCTGTGAAAGACCTTTTAGTTTTCGCAGTTTTGTAATTCTCTGTCCAATTTCTTTTTGTGATAGATTTGTGTTCATAGTTATGTTAGGTTTTCTGTAATAACGCAATAAATATACAAAAAGATTTATAATAAAACAACATAATGATTCGAAACAAAACATTTAATCATTTACCACGAATTGGCAAGCGTTTAAGCTCTTCCTCGCTGCAGGGCGGGTGGTAGCTTCATTTTCCCTTCCTGCCTGCCGAAACGGTGGTGCAGGCAGGGATTCTTTGCTAGCTTTCTCATCAAGGAGAAAGTAGTAAGCTATCATAAATTTCTCTGTTTTTAGAATACTTATATCGAACTCAGGCTATGTATGCATAAAGTTGCGCGTTAAACCAAATTTGCTTGTCTAAATTCGGTTTTTTATTTGCTTCCCTTATCTTTACAACAATAAATTTTTTGTGGTGGATAGCGATAGCGTTAATGAGATAAGCTGGTTTCGAACAATCTTCGACTTGCATTACCATAGCATTCGGAACTATGCCTATTTTAAAACAGCCAGCCTAAAACTAGCCGATGAGATTGCTCAGGATTCATTTATGAGACTATGGGCAATGAGACCCCAAATAAAGCGTGGCTATAAAAAGTCCTTGCCATATATAATTGCCTCGCGGATGCTTTATCGGCGGAGACATCAAATTTCCAAAGAGGGTGTGCCTCAGCTGAATTTAACAATTTTAGAGGGTGAGGAGACCTATCAATCTAATGCTCTTAGCCCAAAACAGTTCGAGTACCTTACCGAAGCGTTAAGGTTTATGCCCAAAGGTGTTAGGGTTGTTTTTTTAATGAGCATTATTGAAGGCTTATCGCAGCTTGATATAGCGGAAAGACTAACTATAAATGTTAACATAGTTGAGAAGAGGCTTTCCGATGCGCATAGGATTATTCATGAGCATGGCCTCTTTGAGCATACCAATGAGAATTCGCTGCAGGAATATCATCAACAGAGTGAACACAGGATGGGTACGCTTCAGGGGCCGCTTAATATTTCCGTACCAACCTCCGTTGATAGGGAGGTTATGTGGGAGCATATTATTCAGAGTATTAACCGTGAGAACCTTTTTGTAACCCTTCGTCGGAAGGTTTTGCCCTGGGGAGGCCTTGCCATACTAGTTATAATGGTGGTGTCAATGTTGATTGATTGGCAGTTCGCCACCTCATCGCATAATGTACCCAATGGCAAGTTTGGCTATGCCATGCTGCCCGATTCAACCACCGTTATACTTAACGCTGGCTCAACCATTAAGCATAAAAAGTATGGTTGGGAGCAAAGGAGAGAGGTAGAGTTGCAAGGGGAGGCCTATTTTAGCGTAAACAGAAGCAAGGGAGATGTGTACATTAATTTAGGAGATAATAGCGTGAAAGCCAGATTTGGGCGTTTTAATGTGTATTCACGTAAACGGATGATTATTCTTGAGTGCTATGCAGGTTCCCTTGAGATGATGGTTGAGGGGATGCTCCCAAAGAAGATTCGTGCAGGACAGGAGGTTCGTTATTCGCAAAATCAGACAGATTTAAAAGAATTATGGATAGATCCCTCCAGAGGTGCCACGTGGACCAGGGGTCTGTTTGAATTTAGAAACTTACCTTTTAGTCATGTTTTTGAGGAGATTGAACGTCAATTCGATGCGACCATTCATACACAAGGATTTAACCCTGAAAGCAGGCTGTTCACAGGCTCGTTTACTAACGAGAACCTTAACGTTGCCCTCGAAGATGTTTGCGAGCCTAACAACCTACATTTTGAAAGTAAAGTAAGGACCGATGTAATAATTATACAACCTGCAAATTAAGGCTATAAACCATTGTAATAGGCTAGTTACCATTTTCGTAAAGACGAAGTAGTCTGTTTCAGTTGCTCTCTCTCGATGCAATCCATATAATCGCTTCGTCTT
>JBKHAH010000074.1:0-16520 GCA_046542995.1 Bacteroidales bacterium | reverse complement strand
AAAAATAAAACTTTTGCTTGTAGTTTGTTTGTATCAAAACAAAAAAGCACTCACGGAAACTCCGCAAGTGCTTGATTGTGTGGTGGGCCCAGCTGGGCTTGAACCAGCGACCCCCTGATTATGAGTCAGGTGCTCTAACCAGCTGAGCTATGGGCCCCAATATGTCAATATGAACGTTATTACCTCCTTCTTACGAGCCAGGTGCTCTAATCCCGAAAAATTGGGAATTTCTAATTCCCTCATTTTTTCGTGGATCCTCGAATTTTTAGTCCGACCTCACGTCGGATAAAATTCGGGACCAGCTGAGCTATGGGCCCTGAAACCAATAAAAATCTTAAAAGGTTTTTTTATTGGATTGCAAAAGTACATATTTGTCCTTAATAAATGCAAACCAAATTCAACTTTTTTTATGACAAAACCAATTTTCTCCCCTTTCGCTAACAAAAACATCCAGAATATCATTTTTGATTTAGGCGGTGTAATCCTTAACATTGACTATAATCTAACCATAAATGCTTTTAGGAAACTTGGTGCTCATAACTTTGATACTCTCTTTACGCAGGCGGAACAGGTTAATCTTTTCGACAAGCTAGATAAGGGCTTAATATCACCTGGCGAGTTTCGTGATGGTGTGCGCCAAATAACATCTCTGAATATAAATGACCAGCAGATTGACAACGCATGGAATGCTATGTTACTCGACTTGCCCATGGTAAGACTTGATCTACTTAAGAACGTAAACCAACACTACAAAATGTACCTACTTAGCAATACAAACGCTATCCATTTTGATGAGTACAACAGGTACCTGAAGAAAAATCATGGTATTGAGAACCTTTCGCACCTGTTTCATAAAGAGTACTATTCTCACATTGTCCATGATCGCAAACCGAACAAACAAATCTTCAATTTAATTTTAAATGAGAACGGACTAAAGCCAGAAGAAACAGTTTTTATTGATGATTCCATTCAACATGTTGAAGCTGCAAATAAAATTGGTATCTTAGCCTACCATTTAAACATTCCAAAAGGCGAGTCAATAGAAAAACTTTTTAGTAATTAATTCATACTTTACCTTCATGGCAAAATTACCCTTAGTAAAAAAAGCCTCCGGGGAATTTGAACCTTTCTCAAAAGCAAAATTGGAAGAATCGCTTAAAAGATCAGGAGCTACTGATGAGGCAATTAACGATGTGGTTGAGGAGATTATTGGTTGGCTTGAGGATGGAATCACTACAAAGAAAATTTATACCAAGGCATTTGGCCTCCTTCAGAAGAAAAAACGCAGCACGGCAGCGCGTTACAGCCTCAAAAAGGCGCTAATGGAATTGGGCCCAACTGGTTACCCCTTTGAGCATTTTGTAGGGCAAATTTTTGAGCACCAAGGTTTTAACGTTGAGGTTGGGCAAATCATTCAGGGGCAATGCGTTAAGCACGAGGTTGATGTTATAGCATCGTATAATAGCAAGCAGTACATTGTTGAATGTAAATTTTACAACAGCCAGGGGAAGTATGCCAACGTAAAAGTACCATTATATATTCGCTCAAGAGTTAATGATATTGTTGCTAAGAGAAGCGGTTTGCCCGAGTTTAATAAATACTCGTTCCATGGGTGGATTGTAACTAACACCCGCTTTACTTCCGATGCTATGGATTTTGGAAGATGCTCAGGCTTGCACCTTATTAGCTGGGACTATCCTAAGGGTCATAGCCTAAAAGAGATGATTGAAAATGCCAAATTATTCCCTATTACAACGCTAACCCAGCTCACTAAAAAGGATAAGCAAACTTTAATGGAAAAGGGGATTGTGCTTTGTCGCCAAATCAACAAAGAGCCCTCTGTGCTTAATTTCATCAACTTATCATCCTCAAAAAGGCAAAGTCTTTTAAAAGAGATTAAGGACCTGTGCTCTGAATAAAGACCTTTTCTATTTTTTAGGAATACAATTAAGTCAGAAAAACACTTCTGAAATAATAATATATAATGCAGGTAAGGCCTGCCCTAATTGCTTATTCTTGATTTCATGCTTAGTATTAAACCAGTAAATTGCAGGTAAGTTTATAACTGATTATTCCTCAGAATAAAATAAACAATTTTTCCTGAAAAATTCTAGCAAGCCTGCTTAATATTTTTGTATATTGCATGAATATTATTGTGTAATAACCAGCTTTCACCTCAACAATAAAAAACCTAGCATCATGAGATCACTAATAATTTGCATAGCAGCTTGCATAACTCTATCAAGCTTTGCACAGGAGAAACAGACTGATAGTTTCAACTTACAGGTTGGCTTTAAAGATGACCAAGGGAACGTCATGCCAAACCAAAATGTTGATGTTAAAGTTAGCATACTTAAGGACTCGCCAGAAGGAGAATCTATTTTTACCGAAACACAATCTGTTACTACAAATTTGCAAGGGCTTGCAAACATAGTAGTTGGCACCTCAGGCAAAAGCGACTTATCTCAGATTAATTGGAACCAACCACTTTTCTTAAAGCTTGAATCAATGCTTGAGGGGGACGATGCTTTTACAATAATTGATATTAGCCCAATCCTGTCAGTACCATACGCGCTACACACAAACACAACGTTTAGTCACGAGGGCAACCTGGGTGAAACGCTTTGGCACAATGGTGAGGGCTGGGTGGCAACCTCAAGGCTCGCCTTTAATAACAGTACCGTAGAGGTGACCCCGCAAACTCCACGAATTGAGGAGGAACCTATCTTTTTAGTAAGAAACTCACAAAACCAAATAGTATTTGCCGTTTACGAATCGGGCGCAACCGTTTATGTTCCGTACGGGGAATCACCAAAAGGAACTAGGGGTGGATTTGCTGTTGGTGGATTAAGCGACCAAACCAAAGAAAGCGGTAATTTCTTCATGCAGATTCTTCCCGATGATGTACAATTTAACATCTTACCTCCAACAGATAAAGGCCAACGCGGTGGGTTTGCCGTTGGTGGACTTAGCGATCAAACAAAAGGGCTTGCCCCAACGCATAACTTTCTTTCATTATCTCCTGATAGCGTTAGGTTTAACCTTGAGTATGACCTTACCAAAGGGCAACTTGGCGGGTTTGCTGTTGGCGGACTTAGCGACCAAACAAAAAGTTTCACCAATTGGTTAAACCTAAACCATGATACTACCTACCTGCAAACAGCCCTTGATGTTAGCCAAGGAGCCTCATTGGCTCAGGATGTTGAGGTGGGTGGCGAAGTAGTTACCATGCCTGTTTCGGACATAGATGGCAATGAGTACCCCACAATACAAATTGGTAATCAGGTATGGATGACCAGGAACCTTAAGGTTACGCACTACAGAACAGGTGAACCAATTGACGAAACTCTTGAAATAGATTACCAGGCAGGTTATTCCATATATTCATCCGATCTGGTTGATGGGCTCGATACGCCAGAAGCAGTTGCTGACGCCTACGGCAACCTATACAACTGGCATGCCCTCAACAACAGCCAGGGATTATGCCCTGCTGGCTGGGTTATTCCTAGTAATGAGGACTGGGAACAGCTAATAACTCATCTCGGAGGCGAATCAGTCGCTGGGAAATTACTAAAATCAATACGTACAGAAGGTACTCATGAACATCCCCGCTGGAACATACCAAACGAAGGCGCAAACAACTTTAGCGGATTTAGAGGATTACCCGGAGGGTACTATTTTGCTGAAGCCACTGACAACAAATTCTTTAACCTTGGTAACATGGGATACTGGTGGAGTTCAAATCAAGTTGAATCCGATCAGGATTCCGCATACATACATAGCCTCTCGTCGGATCTTGCCAATATCCAAAATATGGCATTTCATATGAACGACGGGTTCTCAGTACGTTGTTTAAAAGCAGATGCGATGCCACCAACAGTAACTACCGATCCGGTTACGGAGCTAACTAGCTCATCGGCTACGCTCAACGGAGAAGTAACAGATAATGGTGGTGCAGACCTATCTCAAAAGGGATTTATTTGGGGCACAGGTAATAACCCTACGCTGGAAAATAATACCGGGTTATATATAGAAGAGGAGACAGACAACCAGCTATCACACACGCTGGCTGACCTTAACCCCGATCAAACATACTATTTTAGAATCTTTGCCACCAATATGGCCGGAACAGCTTACGGAAACGTAATATCCTTCACTACTATTGAACCCAACAACTGTGGCGAAGTAATAGATATTGATGGAAACACATACAATACAGTAACCATTGGAGACCAATGCTGGATGCGCGAAAACCTAAAAACAACAAAGCTAAGAGATGGAACTAGCATTACAGATTGGTACTCAGCACAACTTGAAACACCTGCCTACATGGCACACACCGATGACGAGATATACGGCGCAATGTATAACGGTTACGCTGTTTTAACTGAGAAACTTTGTCCTGCAGGTTGGTATATCCCCTCTGAGGATGACTTTCTAGAGCTTGTCAACTACCTTGGAGGAACAAATGTAGCAGGCGAAAAGCTTAAAGCGACAGGGTTAGAGTACTGGAACGATCCAAACATTGCAACAAACGAAAGTGGCTTTACGGGGCTACCCGCCGGAGCTATTTGGGGAGAGGGTATTACCGATGTTGGAAGTATGACTAACTTTTGGTCAAGCACCGAAGGCGAAATGGGTAAGAACAACAAGAGCGAAGGGCATGTTATGCTTAACTTACAAAACTATTCGGAATGGGCAGATATATATCCTGGAGCTATGTTGGAGGAAGGCTACTCGGTACGCTGTTTAAACGGATATGGATTACCAAGGCTTACGAACCCCGTAATTGCCAGTATTGACATCAATCAATTTACCGTTTCTGCCCAGATAATTGACGATGGTGGCGACCCTGAGAATCCGATAACCGAAAGAGGAATTGTACTAAGCACATCCCCCGAACCAACAACAAACGACATGGTCATTCCAACGGAAGGGGATATTGGAGAATTCACTCTTGATGCAACCAGCCTTGACCCCAACACCCTTTACTACGTAAGAGCTTTTGCCACCAATGGCAATGGTACTAAATATAGTAAGGAGGTAATGGCAAAAACATACAACCAGCAGATAACTGATATTGATAACAATACCTATTTAACAACACAAATTGCTGGTCAGCACTGGATGGCGCAGAACCTTAAAACTACACAGTTTAACGATGGTACCGCAATAAGCTATTTTAACGGGTTAGATACCCCTTCAGAATTTCCTTACCACACTGAAAATCCTAATCAGGGAACAGATGCCATAGATTTTGGGTATCTCTACTCTCACGGAGTGGTTTACATGCAAGATAAAAATGTTTGCCCAGACGGATGGCGAGTTCCTGTTAAGGAGGATTGGGATCAGCTTATTGCAGAATTAGGGGGCCCTGGTATTGCCGGAGGACAGATGAAATCAACCGTTTCAGGAGGAAACGGCCTCTGGGAGTCTCCCAATGAGGGAGCAAGCAACAAAAGTGGCTTTACCGCAATGCCAGCAGGTATATTCAAAATTAACTGGCAGGGGACCTTCTCCTTTACAGATGAATCTATTGCTGCTTACTTCTGGTCACAAACTGAGGCTTCCACCGACATTTCATGGTCACTCAAGCTTAATTATTACGACACAAATGCCACTATAGAAAGTGTGTACGGAACTATACCGGAAGGTGAAGAAGCTCTCAGTATAAGATGTATTGAGGATAACACTTTCCCTGTTATTACTGATCCAGCCCAAAGCATTACCAACGTTTCTGCCGTTTTAAACGCCAGATTTGAACCCATTGGTGAACAAACTGTTGATCAGGTTGGGTTTGTTTGGAGCGCTGAGCCCAACCCAACAGATGAAGATAACGTGATAATTAGCAACGATTATGAAAACAGCTTTGCTTCAGATTTAACTGGCATAGACCCAAACACCCGCTACTATATAAGAGCCTTTGTAACCACTACAGATGACCAAGTTATTTATGGAAACGCAATAGACTTTAAAACTTATTACGACAAAATTTCCGACACACAAGGCAATGAGTACTATACAACAATGATTGGCGATCAGCAGTGGATGGCACAAAATCTTGCAGCAACCAAATTCCAAAACGGTGATGATATTTACTACGAACCTCATGGAAGCGTACCTCCGGAGGGTATTTACTATTCAGAAAATCCAACTCCAGGTGAAAATGCAGAGAACTTCGGTTACGTTTACTCCATAAGTGCAGCTACCAACCACAATGGTATTTGTCCTATAGGCTGGAGTTTGCCAGAGCAAGAGGACTGGGAAGCATTAATCGATTATCTAGGTGGCCCCGCAGTTGCAGGAGGTAAGATGAAAACCACCACCAGCGGAGGCTATGGGTATTGGGAATCGCCCAACGCTGGGGCAACAAATGAGTCAAGTTTCTCTGCCGTTCCTGCTGGTTACCGCGGTTCATCAGGTTACTATTACGGGGGAAATACTGAGGCATGGTTCTGGTCGGGTACCGAGGTGTCAGATGAAAGATACAGTGCTTACAGCATGACCCATGACAATGCTGGAATTTCCAAATACGAATTAACCCATAATTATGGTACTGAGGATGCTCTCAGTATAAGGTGCCTTAAGCATTATGGCGAACCAACCGTAAGCACCCTCCCAGTAAAAAACACCAGCACCACCAGCACCGAAGCGGTAGGTAATGTTCTGTTCGAGAATCAGGATGATATTACAGAGGTGGGGTTTGTTTGGGGAATTAACCCGGAGCCAACGCTTACCAATAACGACGGCGCTATCTCTGCAACGCTAATTGATCAGAGCTTCTCAACTCAAATTACGGAGCTCACTACAAATACACGTTACTACATTAGGGCATACGCTACCACTGCCAACGGTGAGGTATATGGAAACGAGATAAATTTCAAAACATACTATGGCTCCACTACCGATATTGAAAATAATGCTTACTTCACAATAGAAATTAATAATGATATTTGGATGGCAGAGAACCTCAGAACCACCAAATTTGCCGATGGTAGTGACATTATGCTTAGCTCCTCAGGTAGTGACTGGTATAATCTCACAGAACCTGCTTATATTATATATTCACCTAATGGGGGCGCAAACGACGAACCGTATGTAACTGAAGGGTTGGAAACAACCCAAGAGGTTGCTGAAAATTATGGTGCGCTATATAACTGGTATGCAGTAGAAACAGGCAACCTTTGCCCCGATGGCTGGCGAGTTCCCACCAACGCGGAATGGGGAAGCCTGATAGATTACCTGGGCGGACCAGAAGTTGCTGGCATCAAACTTAAAGGCACCTCTACTGCACCCGATCAGCACCCAAGATGGCTCGCACCAAACCAATACGCTAATAACGAAAGCGGGTTTAATGCAATACCCTCTGGCAATATTAGCTCGGATTTTTATGGGATTGGGCAAATAGCAAACTGGTGGACAGCAACTTCAGGAGCTCAGGATATGGCCTATAGCTGGAGCCTTGAACTACTGGAGAGCCAAACTATCGAATCAGAATCAAACGTAACAGGCGGATTCTCTGTTCGTTGCATTAAGGAGTAAACTATTTAATTATATTATTTAAGCCTTACAGAAAGGGGAGCACATATTATTTGCTCCCCTTTTTTTAGTATATTTACAGCCCAAACTATTAAACTGTTTATGCAACTATTGTATAGGTATATTCTATTGATTATAACTCTTTTGCTATTGTTTACCAGCTGCAAAAAGGAAAGAATCCCCGACAGGGATATGGCAGAAGTATTTGCGGAGATTTTTATTACCGATGCTACCATTGAATTATCAAAACTCTCTCTCCGTTATAGCAAGAAGGATACCATAGAATACTACAAACCCATATACAGTAACATGGGTTATACCGAGGAGCAGTTTAACAACTCTATACAGTACTATACAGAAAACCCCGATGCACTTGACAAGGTTCTTGACAGGGCAATCAATATCCTCTCAAGAATGGAAACAGAGCAGCTGACAACAATGTCAAGAGATGCTAAAGAGGATGAAAAGCAAGGTCTTTGGGAAGATAAATCCAATTGGAAACTGCCGGAAGACGGCAAAAGGGAAACCGTTGGGTTTAAAATACCCCTCCATGGAGAGGGAGAATACACGGTTAGTGCTAAAGTCACGGTTTATAAAAAAGACGAATCGCTAAATCCAAGCATGGTTGCATGGTTCCATTCCGATAGCCTAAACGAAAGAGAAGTGTATGCTGAAAATGAAAATATTGATACCTTAATTAATCATTCAGAAAAGGCAGATACCATAAAGACTGACACTTCACAAAAGCAATGGATAGATTACCGGAAGGATGGCGTAAGCAGAACGGTTACACTGTCGCTAACCTTAAGCGATACAATTTTTACTCACCTTAAGGGAGAAATTATGTCGCATACTCCTCAGGAAAATGATGATTGGGAAAAGAAGGCTGAGATAAAAAACATATCGGTTTATTTTATACCAACCAGGCAACCCTGGTATGAGAGAGGTATTAAACCACCTGAAGTGTTTATAAAGAAAGACACTAACAGCAAAAAACTTGAAAAACGTATAAAAACCCGGAAAGAAATTGAAAAAATTCATGATAGCGGCATTAAAAGACGATGACACCCGAGTATTAGGTGTAAAAAAATGTGCTTTTTATCAAAATCAAAAATAAAAGCTGCTACCAAAATACTACAGATAGCTATATTAGACATTCGTAAATATTAAACAGTTTTCAGATGAGAAATTTTTATACATATAGGCTAATTACGGTCATAATAGCATTCATCCTTCTACCCACGCTACTCTTTTCGCAAAATCGTGAACCGCAAAACATTTACCGCGTTACGGTAAACTCCCGCTACGTGCTGGAGGATGGGAAGCGAACCAGGAAGTTCTTTGCCATACATCAGGAGATTTCTGACTCATTGGGGAGAATGCATACCGAGATTGATTACGACTGGGAAACCCGCCACCCCAACAATTACCGCTGGCACTATTTTGATGGACAAACAAAAGTAAAAACCGATTTTTTTGAAGATGAGAAGCTTAGACGCATACATGAGTTTAAATATCAGGACGATGGCAAGCTAAGCGAACTTGAGGTTTACCGGGTAACCGAGTCGGACACCTCGCTTCAGGTAAGGGAGGAGTACACTTACAACTCCGATGGGTTACTAACAAGGGTTAACGGTTACAATAAGAAGGACCGAAGAGGCTTCCGTGCCCGATACAAGTACGATGAGCAAGGGAATGAGGTTAAACGTAGGGTTTGGGGAAGAAGAGCCATCCCTTCGGATTCTATCCGTAAGTTGGACAGAACCCTCTCCTACGATTCCCTTAACCGAATAGCATACGAAACTGTTACCGTTGATAAGGTTGACCAGCCAGAAGAAACCCGCTCCTATAAGTACTCGTACAATGAGGATGGCGATGTATTAGAGAAATCTATATACAATAGGAATAAGGAACTTTTAAGGCGGGAAGAATTCGTGTATCGCAGCAGGGATAATCGTTTACAGCAAAAAATAGTTTACGATGCCAACGGTAACCTTATTGACCATCTGGCCTGGCGATACGAGATTTATAAAACCTCCGATAGGAGAAGGCGAGTGTTGGAGTAGTTCCACTTGAAGAAGATAATTACTACTGAGCTAAGGCACTAAATCTTCCAAAATAAGTGCTGCAGCTCCAAGAACTGCGGCATTTTTACCTTTAAGCCCCGATGGTAATATGGGCACCTTATTCTTAAAAATTGAAAACATATTCTTCTCCATGTGGCGCTTAGTGGGCTCAAAAATAACCTTGCCCGCATTGCTTAACCCACCAAAAAGGAATATCGCTTCAGGGCTGAGGGTGGCCACCAAATCGGCCAGTTTCATGCCAAGTATTGCCCCCGTGTACTCAAATGCTTCTTGAGCAAGGCAATCGCCCTCATACGCCAATGTGGCTATCTGCTTTGAATTGATACCTTCATATGAATAGTGCCGAAGCTTACTGGGCATATTGGAGTTGGCAAGCAGCTTAAAAGCTGTTCTTCTTAGGCCAGGTGCCGAAACGTATGTTTCAAGGCAACCCTGTTTCCCGCACCCACACTGTCTTCCGTAGGGCTTAACCGATGTATGACCAAATTCCCCTGCAAAACCATCGTTACCTAGCACCAGCTTCCCATCCACTACTATGCCACTGCCGAGCCCAGTACCCAAAGTAATAATTACAAAATTCTTCATGTTTTGTGCTGCTCCAAAGCGCATCTCTCCCATTGCTGCGGCATTGGCGTCATTGGTTAGTGCAACAGGTGTATTAAGTATGCTTTCGAGTGCCTTTTTTAAAGGCAATGAACCCTCCCAGCGGAGGTTTGCAGCATCAATTATCTCGCCAGTATAGAACGACCCGTTTGGAGCACCTATCCCCACTCCTTTTAGGGAGTAATCAGGTTCAAAATCTTTTAACAAACTATTAATTGCATCTGCAATTTGCGATACGAACCCTTCAAAATCTGCATGTTTTTGCGTTGGCAAGGAGGTTTCCTTCAGGGAGCTGCCATCGTGTGTCACAAGTCCTACAACGGTGTTTGTTCCGCCAATATCAACTCCAGCTACAATACTTTTCATGGATGCGAGATAGTTAATGCTTCATTATTGAAACAGGGTACAAAAATAGGGTTTATTTAAGATTGTAGCAAGCGTAATTATTGGGTTAATGTTTGGAAAACTTCCTCCATCTGCATTGGTTTCTGGTGAAGAGTAATTATGGTTAGGCCTTTCTGTGCACAGAAGTTAAAGATATCAGATCTTACATCGTTCTGGCTGTCGCAGCGTACTATCCAGCTGTTTTCGGCTTTTGGAAGGGGAATTACATCGGTTACGCCATTAATCTGCTTTAGCAAATTGGCTTCAACGGGTTGGGCAAACTCCACAAGCACATCCCTCTTGCCAGCAGCATGATGTAGCATTATGTTTGAGGTTGAATCGTCGGCTACAATTGCCCCGCGATTAATAATAAGAACACGGCTGCAAATGGCCTCCACCTCCTGCATTATATGGGTTGATAGCAAAACGGTTTTCTCTTTCCCAACATCAGCAATAATTCTTCTAATCTCAACTATCTGGTTTGGGTCCAGTCCGCTGGTAGGCTCATCAAGAATAAGAACCGATGGCCTGTTAAGTAAGGCTTGAGCCAGCCCAACCCTCTGTCGGTATCCTCTGGAAAGTTGGCCAATCTTCTTGTTCTGCTCATCGGCGATCCCTGTTAGCTCAATTAGTTCCTTAACCCTTTTGGTACCAATCTTTCCAAGCTTGTATATCTTTGCCACAAAGCCAAGGTACTCCGTTACAAACATGTCTGCATATAACGGGTTATTCTCAGGGAGGTAACCAATAAACCTTCTAAAGTCTGTCTCTGAATTATCAACAGGAATACCGTTTACCCTCACGCTTCCCTTTGTAGGCTTAATAAAGCCCGTAATAATTTTCATCATAGTTGATTTCCCTGCGCCATTTGGCCCGAGGAATCCAACTACCTGCCCTGCAGGTATATTGAACGACACATCGTTTACCGCTTTCTGCTCGCCAAATTTTTTGGTAACATTTTGAACCTGAATGGCCATGATAATATTTTTATTGGTGATTGGTTCTTTTAATGCTGCATTCAAATTTTAATCATCAACCTCCTCGTAATCTACATATTCTCCAACATCCTTGTCAACAATCTTCTCTTTGGGAGGTGTTTTTGTTACGTGCACATCCCCCTCCTTTCTTCTATACTTCTGCTGCTGTTGCTGCTCGTTATTGTAGCGTTTCTGCATTCTTCTCACAAAAATACGTAGTAGGAATCTGGATAGATACCCTAACAGCACTATGATTAGGAAAAAAATTGCGAAAAACCTAAATATCCCTAGCATGATAGAATTATTATTAAATGTTAAGTTGCAGGTACAAATGTAACCATTGCTTTCCGATTACATAATGCAACATCAAGTTAAAAAATGGTAAAAATTACTGTACAGCATAGTTAAGCACGTATCCCGAGGAAGAGCCAACAATAAGGTTAAATGTTGATTTTGTGTTAGCTAATCGTCCTATGCTAAATGGAGTTATCCCTTGTAAAGGGAAACCTTTATAAATACTTCCGTCGCCATTTACAAGATATATTTTTGACGATTCAGAGCACATTACGCCCAGCTTACGGTCGCGACTACCAAAATGAAAATATATTACCTGTTGTTGCAGCCTGTATGGAAACTCTCTGGAGAACAACTTGCTCCCATTATCTTTAAAAACCATCAGCTCGTTATCATCAACAAAAATATAATCATTTGTTCCGTCTCCATTCACATCATCATACATAAAGGTATGGTCTGAACTAAGAGTGGCTATGGCCTTCTCATCCACTTTCCCATCGGTGCGAATAAAACGTACCATCCCAAGCGAATCGGTAGTTACAAACTGTGCCGGGTTATGCGATGTGCTTGCTTCTGAGAAGAAAGCACTGTTTTTAGATGCTGAGAAAAAACGGTTGGGTCCAACCCGCTCGTTCCCCCTACGATCGAGAATATACGGACGATTCTCGTCGGCCATAACAATGTAGTCGCGCCCATCCATCCTGAAATGTTGTATGGGTTGGTAAACCCTCTTTTCGGTACCTTCAAAGTCCCACCCTGATACTATGTTGCCATCCTTGTTATAGGCGTACACTTTGCGATCCTCGCCAGCAATAAAAAAACGATATTTTCGGTTATTCTCATAATCGAATACAGCCAATGGGTTTGATGCCGGCGAACGGAGTTTTACCGGAAAACCGCTCACGTTGTTTCCATTCCTATCAACAAGATACAGGTGTGATTTGGTATTAAAAACAAATTGTAACTTCCCATTCCTGTAAACATCTACCTGATGAACATCCCCCATAATCTGCTCAGGCAAGGGCCGTTTCCAGAGCACCCTTCCAACCTGATTAATAAGATAAATATTATTCTTATCATCCTGTACAAATATTTCACGATTCTGGGTGTTGTGGTTTATCACCAACTCTGGTTTCATGCTAAAAGTTGTATCGAGTCGGGTCTCCCAAACCGTTTGGGGTGCTTCAAAAGTGTGAGGAGAGTAGCTGGCGCTTATGTTGTTAAATATCATACTCTTGCCTCCGGTCAGCTGAATGGCTAACCCCTGTATCTTCTCAGTGCCCTCCTTCCTCGATAGAATTTTTGCTGCTGATGGTGATGAAAGCATATGTCCATAAAGCATCTCCGCTTTCCCTGGGTTAATGTATGCAGTAAAATTAGCTTCTGCTGCTAAATATTTTGAAAAATCATTAAAAACGCTCTCTACGGCAAGCTGCTTATTATGGATGTTTGCAAGTATTAATCTGGATAGTGCCTCCTTGGATGCACCAAAAACCACATAAGACTCTACGAAAGTAAAATACTGGTCGTTAACGGGTGTGAACATGGAACCAAACAGCGCTTCGTGCATTCCTGCTTTTGGCAAGCGGTATATTTTTACCGATTTCTCTCTGTCTATTGAAAAGGTTGACTCGAATGCGTTGATACTTTTACCATTCGCTTTTGCATGGTTACTTACTGCTTCTTTGAGTATTCTCCTTGCCATGCTTTGCCCTTTAGTTTTAGCAATGGCAAACCAACAGTTATTATACTCCTCGCCCTTAAAGGGAATAAATGCCAACGCCAACTCGTTTCCAAAAATTGAAGAATACAAAGATTTTATATTTGCCCCCAAACTGCTACTTACAGCATCTAACTTGGCATTCTGTTTGGTAAGCATCCCTTGGCTGTCAAGAAAATGATGGTAAGAATCAAAATATTTCTCAAGATTAGAAATACCAAAGTACAGATAACCTGCAGTTTGTGCTGGCAACACATTCGGAATATTTATTGGGACGGGCCTTTGCTTGGTAAACACCTTGTAAAATGTGTTTACCGTATCAGGCACCTGGGTGAACCCATTCAGGTAAAAGGTGTTGTTTTTTAGGGTCATGTCAAGCTCGCTCCAGCTGGCAGTGTGAGCTATATTTTGAATACCCATTCTGTGGTTTGGATGTATCTTTTCTGAAAGTATGGCTGGGAGCCGCGGATGATTAAGAAACACATTAGCTATTACACGGGTGCCGGCAGTTTTGTATGCATCCATAAATGATTTATCCTGATAAAGTGAAACGTTACTCCCCAGCTGTCCAATTGCCGATTCAATAAGCAAAACGGACTGGCTTGCCATTACAATACCTTGGCGCACTGCAAAGCAAAAAGTATGCTCTTCCTCTGTATCATCCTGCTTATAGATATAAATTGTGGTGCCATTGTAATCTTTCCCTTCCTTTGTGTAGTTACTGCCTACAAAATCATCAACTTGTTCAATAATATCTGATGGCTTAACCCGCTCTGGTATATTCGCAGCATATAAAAGTGCAGCAGTACCTTTGCCTACCGCATGAGTTGAAAGGAAAGACTGGTTTTTGTATAGCATCTGGTCAACAACAGGCGAGGTGTTTCTATGCGATTCCGTCTTACTAAAGAAACTTGATGCTTGTGAAAACTTGTCAAACTCATTTAAACTTTCCCAGAATTCATTCTTGTTTGTATGAAGCTTGTGAATAATATCTTCATAGCTATTAATTTTAATAATTACTGAAGCATCAACAGGCACTGCACGAAGTGCATCGGAGGGATGGTTGGTTCTGGCTTGTAACCACAAGTAAAGCATAAACCCAGCTGCAAAAACCAGAACAGAAGTAAGAACCCATATGAAGATTGCTCGTTTCATGCAAAGAATCTATTGATAAAACATGATGAAGATTACAGCCTACTAAAAAATAGCAAATCTGCGCAAACCTACAACTTATATTAAAGGCTATAATTAATCCTATTTAAAATAAAAGATTGTTTGATTAAAACATAATCCTACTTTTAACATCCTGCAAAGTTATAAGTATTGAGGATATAATAATAATTTGGGAATACTTAAATATAAGCACGCCATTTATATTTAAGTGTTTTTTTAATGAAAACAGAATGAAATTTAGAAAGAGCTCAAGTTATTAAAACCTGAGCTCGATGTATTCTGCTTCTTATGAAGAATTTATACTTGCATTACCTTTTTAATCTTATCAACATAGTCAAGCTTTTCCCAAGCGAAGAACTCAACCTCTTTCTCTTCTTCCTTCCCTCCATTTCCTCCGCCAAGCTTAACTTTTGTTTTATAATAATCTCTGCCAAAATGACCATAGGCAGAAGTATCTCTAAAAATTGGATACTTCAGTCCAAACCGTTTTACAATGGCTCCTGGTCTTAAATCAAAGAGTTCGTTAACAATACTAGCAATTTCCTCGTCGGTTTTATGAACATTTGCAGTACCATACGTATTTACATAAACACTCACTGGCTGCGCAACCCCAATGGCATAGGCCAGCTGAACAAGCACCTCCTCTGCAACTCCTGCTGCTACAAGATTTTTGGCTATATGCCTTGCGGCATAAGTGGCAGAACGGTCAACCTTAGATGAATCTTTTCCTGAGAAAGCTCCTCCTCCGTGAGCGCCCCTGCCTCCATAGGTGTCAACAATAATCTTCCGTCCTGTTAGCCCAGTATCGCCATGTGGCCCACCAATAACAAACTTACCGGTTGGATTAACATGTAGGATGTAATCATCCTTAAACAGTGCCTGAACTCTTTGGGGCAGCCTTTGCTTTACTCTGGGAATTAATATGTTCTCAACATCCTTCTTAATAGTTGCCTGCATTGCTTCATCGGTATCAAACTCATCGTGCTGGGTTGAAACAACTATTGTATGTACTCTTGAGGGTTGGTTTGGACCGTCATACTGAATTGTTATCTGACTTTTTGAATCAGGACGCAGGTAGGTCATCTGCTTTCCCTCTTTCCGTATCTTTGCAAGTTCCATTAGGAAGATGTGCGAGAGCTCAATGGGCAAGGGCATAAAATCGTCTGTTTCGCGGCAGGCATAACCAAACATCATCCCTTGGTCACCTGCACCCTGCTCCTCTTCGCTACCTCTTACAACACCTCGATTAATATCGGGCGACTGTTCGTGTATGGATGAAATTACACCGCAGCTATCTCCATCAAACTTGTACTCGGATTTTGTATAGCCAATATCGCGTACTACCTGACGAGCAACTTGCTGTACATCAACGTAAGCAGATGATCTAACTTCGCCACTTAAAACAACCAAACCAGTTGTAACTAGGGTTTCACAAGCAACTTTTGAGTTAGGATCCTGACGTAAAAATTCATCTAATAGCGCATCGGAAATTTGATCAGCCACTTTGTCTGGATGGCCCTCCGAAACGCTTTCTGAAGTAAATAGATATCCCATATCTTTTTGAATTTAAAATGAATAAAAAAGTATGGAAGGTTCAAAAGATTGACTGGATAAAATACTGCTTTAGCATTTTTTATCGTGGTTGCAATCAATCAAATCTTTCCACATTAAATGTTCGAGCAAAGGTAAAAACATTTCTTAAAGTGAAAAGTTCATTAAAAATAATTTACCAATTATTATTCA